>DMJN01000153.1 GCA_003451715.1 Gammaproteobacteria bacterium
CGCAAAATTGACCCAATATGGTGCACATTGACGTTTCCGCGGAAACGTTCCCGCGGGAACGTTTTTCTCGGTGATTCCAGTCTTTATGCCTGTCCAGCACGAGACCAAAATGGCTGCTTTCGGCCAACAGCAGACGTTAGAAGCGTTACCAAATAGTCTCAAATTCGTCTCTATACTTTGTCATGCGAATGATCTGTCTACCGCTTCCTTTGAATAGAAAGCTGCGAATTTCAATGAACTCAGTGAATTATCATTAGATAACAATAATTTATTGTATAAATATATATAATTATTGTATTACAATAAATTATTTGATAACGTGCCTCTAAAGACTGAGTCCTGAGGGGGTAATGTGGACAATTTGCGAAAGATCAAACGGGTTAGCTCCATACTTCAATATGCGAGTTATTTGGTTGTCGGCTGGATAATCGTATTAGTTCTTGCGCTTTCTATCTTCCTCTGGCGAATTCCAGAAGAAGTAGTCCCATTGCTGAGAGCAAATCATCCTGCTATCCGTATAAGCGAAACAAATATGTTTTTCGCAATACCAGCTTGGATAATTTTCCTAATTCCTTCAACGTTGATGGCCTATGGAGTTTGGCGATTGGGATGTATGTTTCGATCATTTAGGCTCGGCAATTATTTCTCCGATGTGAGTGTAAATCATCTATTGGTATTTTCACTTTGTGGATTTGTGGGCCAATTTTTTGCTCCCCTTTTAGATGCCTTGGCGGGACTTGTTGCATCACTTAGCACGTCCGAAGCAAACTTTGACTTATACCTTAGTATCGATGGTTTGGAGGGGGTCCAGTTATTAGCATGGGCAACTTTTGTGACTGTTGCATGGATTCTTCGCGAGGGTATCCGCCTTGCGAAAGAAAACGAGGAGTTTGTTTGAGCCATGGCAATCATAGTCAGATTGGATGAGATGCTTGCACGTCGAAAGAAACGTTCAAAAGAACTGGCAGAATACGTGGGCATCACAGAACAAAACATCTCGCTAATTAAAACAGGAAGAATCAAGGGTATCCGATTTAACACACTCGAAAAGATGTGTGAATTCCTCGAATGCCAGCCTGGTGATATATTGGAGTTTATTCCAGAAGGTAAATAACGGCGCTCACTATTTGGTGTTTGAGCTGGAAGTTCAAATTTTTGAATAGTTCGTATGCTTTGATACTATCAAGCAAATTGATTAAAAATATCCGCTCATGGCCGGAAGCGAGCATTAGAAATAAAATAAATCTGACTGTCTTTATCACATGAAGTAAAGGTAATAGCTGACCATGGAAAATCTATCAGTATGCAAACGGAGAACTGTCCGAATCGTATGGTTGCCTATACTTGTTACTATATTGGGTTTTGCCGCCGGTACAAACCAAACTATTGCTCAGGACGCCAATCAAGAAGGGGTGGCATCTGAGCTTCAGAGCCTATTGGATGAAGGAATTGCGAGGGGGATTCCTGGCATCTCGGCTGCCATTGCGAACAGTGAAGGTATTGTCTGGACAGGCATTGCTGGAATGGCCAATCTTCAATCCGGTGTTCCAGTACGTCCTGACATGCTGTTCGGTATCGGAAGCATCACGAAAACCTTCGTTGCTGTTGTGATCCTCCAGCTCGTCGAAGAAGGTCGACTGAACTTGGGCGATACGGCAGCAAGTCTGTTGGGGCCAGCAATGGACGGCATACCCAATGCAGACAAAGCGACGATCGCGGAACTTCTGAATCACACGAGCGGCGTACCGAGTTGGGAAGATGATCCAACTTGGATCAGTGATGGCCGTGGCGCCACACTTGATGTGAGTCGCATCTGGGGCAAAACCGAAACACTACCCTACATTAATGGACAGGAGCCGTTAGCTGCGCCGGGTGTAATGTATAGCTACGCCAACACGAATTTCACATTGCTTGGTTTAATCATTGAAAAAGTGACAGGCAAAGATGCGGTAGATGAGATCAACCGACGGATCCTCGACAAACTGGCTCTCAAGGATATTTATCTCGAAGGCTTCGAGCCGGTGCCTACACAACAGATTCCACACCGTTACCACTGGGCAACGTCAGAATTCCGCGAAGTCGCGGGTGTGAATGTCGCCTTCTCAGAAGTACGGTCGGATCTGATTGATGCTAGTAGCTCAAACTTATCAGTAGAATGGACGGCGGGTGGAATGGTAGCGTCAGCTCGGGATCTGGCGCTCTACGGCGCAGCGTTAAGTGACGGGCGGCTTCTTCAACCGGAGAGTATGGAGTTTTTAACTGAATGGTTTCCCTTTGGTAATGGATGGCAGATTGGCCACAATGTCTTTCGAGATGAATACCCAGATGGATTAGCCTTGATAGGCCACGGCGGCAGCGTGCTCGGGTTTACTGGCTCACTCTACTGGGTGGAGGGCGCGGATGTGGTTGTAGTTGTGGTGTGCAATGTTGGGACGATGCATGCCGGGTCGGTACCCGCTTCAGCTGGGTCGGTAGCAAGAGTAAGGGAGTTTACAGACCTGGCAATGAGGATAGCAAGCCTAGTACCCTAAGGTTGATTAGTAGAAGATAGACTAAAATACACTGGTTTTAATGTCTGCTACTGGCCGAAAGTGACCGTTAATAAACGTTAATAATATGAAATTTCTAAGTTGAAGCTATCAAATTGAGGGGCTTTACCCTTTTTATAGCTCCGGGAGTATTCCATGGTAAGAAGAATAAACTTAATAACTCTATGCTGCATTCTGTTTGCCGCTACAGCGGCCCATTCCCAGACGCCGCCTGAGGTTCTGGCGCGAGGTGCCAAGTATGTTGCGCTCGGCAGCTCATTCGCGGCTGGGCCAGGCATTTCTGAGCAGTTAGGTACCTGCGGGCGGTCGGATCATAACTACTCGAACCTTGTCGCCACCGCCCTGAATCTCACGCTCACTGTTGTAAGCTGCAATGGTGCGACCATTGATAATATCCGTAACACACTTCAGCGTGACTTGCCTCCACAAATTGATGCCGTCAGCCCTGACACAGCGCTGGTAACGGTTACTATCGGAGGTAATGACATAAACTTCACTTCGTCGACTTTTGCTTGCAGTGGAACAGCAGCAGACGAACACTGCACTGCCAACCTTGACCAAGCAGCGATCAACAATGAATTAGGTCAGTTGCCGGACGAGCTGGGTGCAATGCTCGATGACATCAAGGCCAAAGCCCCACAAGCTATCATTGTGCTGGTAACCTATCCCCGTGTGTTCCCCGTCGATGCTGCAAACTGCAGTGAGCTTGAATTAAGTGTCGAAGACACCGCTTATCTGGCTGACCTCGGTCAGAAACTTGAGGACGCATTTGTGAGTGTCACATCGAGCAGGCAAATCCTTATTGCTGAAGCTTACGCGCAAGCAGCAGGTCATGGGCCTTGCGCACCTCCGGCTGAGCGCTGGGTCAACGGCGCTAACATTGCTGACGCTGGCATTCGCTATCACCCTACTGCCGAGGGGCATTCTGAGATGGCGCGACTTGTGCTGGCCGCATTAGGAGTTAACTAGTAGATAAAAAAGTTTGCTGTTGGCCGAAAGTGGACGCTCACAAATATGAAATCGGTATGATTCGACCATACAAACAAATCAAAAAGGAAACTGCAAGTTGGATTCAATTAGAATGATTTCAACTTACAGGAAATAGGAGATAGCAATGGCCGAGTCCAAGACTAGTGAGGAAGCACTGGGCACGGCCTTGTCAAAATACAGACGACCCTACCACTCGAAATATCACTTGAAGATAGTACAGTCAACTTTGGCGAGACGCTTAGTTGATGTCAAAGCATAAGCCTGTCATTCTTCTGTGGATAACATGTGTATTTTCAATTTGACAAATTGATGGTATTAGGGTGCTATAAAAATATTCTAATCTATTGAGATGATTATTTCTGGAGGTTCCGTAGAATGAATGATTGGTATGAATTGTTTTTAGGCCAGGGCGAGGTCGCGTTACTAATTCGAACGAAAATTCAGCAGGATTTCCTTATTCCGTTTGCGGTTGCAGGTGAGCCAGATAGTGTGGCCATCTTTTCCTCAACAGAAACAAAGGAAGATGGCGCGCAAGAAGTCACCTTATATTTCTCACCTGCTGCTGCGAAGTTCGCTAAATCGATTCCAGGTACTGCGCCTTGCGAGAAACCATCCCCAACTAATATTAGTCTGGAAGTGGGGAATTCTCCAGGAGCATTTCACGTACTATTTCCAGACACTGATTAGCCGTTTAAGCTCAATAATTACTCAGACACTGTTTGACTTAGAGATTGCCATAACCCACCTCCAAGCACATTATTGTGCATAATGAGGTGGTCCGTAAAACCGGGGCCAGACCAGAGAGAAGCCGTGTAAGAAGTATAAATTGGTGAGAATAGAACTGTCTCGCAATTCCGACAAAGCGAACGGGCTTCATATATAAATGTTAGGCGAAAGAAGGTGGATATTGAGGCATTAGCAAGCTCAAAGGTCGGAAAATTTATCGTTAAAGTGGCTGGAGCCATGATGGAGAGCCGACTTAGATACCGGTTCTCTGGCCCCATGAAAATTCTGCAAGGTGCTGATATTCAGCCTGGGCAAACTGTTTTGGAGGTGGGGTGCGGTACAGGATTTCACACTGTATTGGCAGCACAGTTGATTGGCGACGAAGGATACTTGGTGGCGATGGACGTGCTATCGGATTATATTGGCGCGATGATTGAGTGGTTTGATGGTCATTTGAAAAAGTAATTCCAATTGGAAGAAACACAGGAGCCCTTCAATGAGCTTAGGAAAAACTGCAATCACTAGAGCATTTTTAGCGCTCTGCGTTTTCACTAGTTTTACTCTTGCCGCGCAGACTCCCCGTTTTGTCGATCCAGCCCTTGATCTACAAAACCTCCCCACTACAGGCAGTGCATTGAGTGCTGGGGGTAACGATGACCAGATTATTCGCTTCCGAAATTGGGCGGCCCTGTATCCCACTCGAGAAATTCGCAGCGGTGAGTACACCTTGGCATTACCTGAAGATTTTGTGGATTTTTCCGATTTTCGTTACACCGTGGGCGACCAGAGCTATTCGCTGGATGAGTATATGCTCCGCAACCATGTTGGCGGTTTGCTGGTGATAAAGGACGGTGAGATAAAGCTGGAGCGTTATGGCCTCGGTAACAATGACGAGAGTCTCTGGGTTTCCTTTTCCATGGCCAAGTCAGTAACTTCCATGTTGCTCGGTGCGGCGATTCAGGATGGCTACATTGAGAGTGTGGATGACAGGGTCACCGACTACCTGCCACGCCTTAAGGGCTCTTCCTACGATCAGGCGACGCTACGCAATGTTTTGCAAATGGCATCAGGCGTACAGTGGAATGAAGATTACGCGGATCTACGATCAGATGTGGCGACATCACCAAACGACATAATGGAGCTTATGCGGTTTCTCGGCAGCAAGGAGCGTGCCGCAGCACCGGGTGAGGTCTTCAACTACAATACCGGAGAAACCAACCTGGTTGGTGCCGCTGTGCGCGCCGCTATCGGTAACAATCTCTCTACTTATCTTGAGAACAAGATCTGGCAGCCCTGGGGTATGGAGTCAGATGCAAATTGGGCTACCCATGGAAATGCCGGCGAACTCGGTGGCTGTTGCATCAATGCGACACTGCGGGATTATGGCAGACTCGGCATGTTTGCCCTGAATGATGGGATGCTTGCCGATGGTACTCGAATAGTTCCAGAAGGTTATATGGCGGAATCCACCAGTCCTTCCTCAGGCAATCCTGGTTATGGGTATCTGTGGTGGCTATCTGGAGACGACAGTTACTCCGCTATCGGTATCTACGGGCAGGGCATCTATATCAATCCCGAGAGCGATCTGGTTATAGCCGTGATAAGTGCCTGGACTACCGCTGTCGGCCGAGAATACGGCCAGCATCGGGGCGCCTTTTATGCGGCGATCGATGAGATGCTGACAAACTAATCTAAAAGAACTCTGGGCTAAATGATCGAAGCTAAGTGCAAATTCAAGGACATGATTTTTCACCGCGGTATCGAATAATACTGAGACTTTCCGTTGATTTGCGCTTCTATTAGTGTCCCCTCACGAGTGTTTAGACCATTAAGTTGTTGAGTTCTTCCTCCCCTATGATTGCCCGCTACCAGAGTTTTGTAATAACCCTACAATTTGTAACACTTTAGTCTCCAAAATCTGCGCTATATCTGCAATCATTGGTGCTGTAAGCTCAGAATACCTACTAAATGCAATTCCAAAACCAACCGATAAACAGGAATTGGCAGGAAGTAATTCATTCTTTATGCATTAGCAGTTCACGAGTAAACAAGCTATTAAATTTTTTGGGATAAAGCAGGAGAGAAGACATGAAAAAAGCTAGAGTAATAGGGCTGTTCTCAACGATG
>DMJN01000019.1 GCA_003451715.1 Gammaproteobacteria bacterium
TAGCAATGCAAGCGATGTTTGGAGCAGCAGCTCTATCTGCTTTCAAGACTTCAAAATTACTTCAATCTCTGCAAGCCTCACTCCCGACCGTAAAATCAATCACAGCTCGATTCGTGCACTTCATCGACAGCGATGGGCAATTCATTGCGGCTGAATCCGTTGAATTAGCTGAGCTGTTGGATTACGGCCAGCCCGCGCGTGATGAAAATCTCGACGACGCCATGAGCAGGCTTGTGCGTGTGGTTGTGCCTCGGCCCGGGACGATCTCACCCTGGTCCAGCAAGGCCACCGATATCCTACACAACTGTGGATTGACTCAAGTTCGGCGCATCGAGCGTGGCATACAGTTCACTATTGCCATCGCGCAGCAATTAGATGCGGTGGAGCTTGCTAGGCTCGATCAATTGCTGCATGACCGCATGACACAAGTTGTATTGGACAGCACCGACCTGGCGGATATGCTGTTTCACAGCGCCGATCCTGCACCGATGCAATCCGTGGATATCCTGGGGCAGGGCAAGTCTGCGCTGATCCATGCCAATAGCTCCATGGGGCTGGCGCTGGCGGAGGATGAAATCGATTATTTGTTTCGCTCATTCAGTGAGATGGGAAGGAATCCCCACGATATCGAACTGATGATGTTCGCTCAGGCCAATTCGGAACACTGTCGTCACAAGATCTTCAATGCCAGTTGGAGCATCGATGGCGCACAACAGGACCATTCCTTGTTTGCCATGATTCGCAATACCCACCAGCAATCACCAAAAGGAATCCTGTCGGCCTACTCCGACAATGCGGCGGTGATGGCAGGCCACCGTGGTAAACGTTTCTTTCCGGCACCCGACTCGCGGGAATATGGTTTTTCCGAAGAACCCATACATATCCTGATGAAGGTGGAGACTCACAACCATCCCACCGCCATTGCACCTTTTCCTGGAGCATCGACCGGATCAGGTGGAGAGATTCGTGATGAAGGCGCCACCGGTCGTGGAGCCAAGCCCAAGGCGGGCCTCACCGGCTTCAGTGTCTCCAATCTACGCCTGCCCGAGCTTCCTCAGCCCTGGGAAGAAGACCTGGGCAAACCGGCTCACATCGCCTCGGCGCTGGACATCATGATCGAAGGCCCGATCGGCGGTGCGGCATTCAACAACGAGTTCGGCAGACCCAATCTGTGTGGTTACTTTCGCAGTTTCGAAGCAGTCGTCACCAATGAAGAGGGTGCAGCCGAAACCCGTGGTTACCACAAACCCATCATGCTCGCCGGTGGTATCGGCAACATCCGCGAATCCCATGTGCAGAAAGGAGACATAGCGGTCGGTTCACAATTAGTCGTGCTGGGTGGCCCTGCCATGCTGATTGGCCTCGGGGGAGGCGCGGCTTCGTCCATGGCTTCCGGGGCTGGAAATGAAGATCTGGATTTCGCCTCGGTGCAGAGGGATAACGCCGAAATGGAAAGACGTTGCCAGGAAGTCATCGATCAATGCTGGCAGCTTGGCAGGAATAATCCCATCAGCTTTATCCACGATGTGGGAGCAGGCGGCCTGTCCAATGCACTGCCTGAACTGGTAAAAGACGGAGGACGGGGTGGTGTTTTTAACCTGCGTGAGATCCCCAACGCAGAATCACAGATGTCACCGCTGGAAATCTGGTGTAACGAGGCGCAGGAACGCTATGTCATGGCGGTTAGTAGCGCCGATATCGACCGGTTCGGCGAGATTTGCCGCCGTGAGCGCTGCCCCTACGCAATAGTCGGCGAGGCTATTGAAGAGAACCACATTCGCCTCGACGATAGCCATTTCCATAACAGGCCAATCGACCTGCCGATGGACGTGCTGTTTGGGAAGCCGCCCAAGATGCACCGGGATGTATCCACTGCTCGCGTGACGACGGATGCATTCGATAGCAAAGGTATGGAACTCGGCGAAGCGGTACAACGCGTGCTCGGCTTACCGACTGTTGCCGCCAAGAATTTCCTGATTACCATCGGCGATCGCAGTATTACCGGCTTGGTGCAGCGTGATCAAATGGTTGGTCCCTGGCAGGTACCCGTGGCTGACGCTGCTGTTACCGCAAGTTCCTATACCGCCTACAGCGGTGAGGCCATGGCCATGGGCGAGCGCGCACCGTTGGCGTTGTTTGATGCCGCTGCTTCCGGGCGCATGGCAATCCTTGAGGCGATCACCAATATTGCCTGTGCGGACATCGACAAGTTGAGCGATATCAAGCTCTCGGCCAATTGGATGGTAGCGGCCGGTCACGGCAGTGAGGATGCCAAGCTGTATGAGACAGTGCAGGCAGTGGCCATGGAGTTATGCCCACAACTGGGAATCTGTATTCCGGTTGGAAAAGATTCCATGTCGATGCGCACTGTCTGGCAGGATGAATCAGCAACGGACGATCAACTGGATACCGAGTTAAAGAGTAATACTGCACCTCTGTCTCTGATTATCTCGGCATTCGCACCGGTGTCCGATATTCGCCGTACCCTCACACCGCATATGCGTGACGATGTGGGCAGGTCCTGGCTGGTATTGATCGATCTCTCACGGGGCAAGAACCGGCTCGGTGGATCGGCCCTGGCACAGGTCTATGGGCAGATGCAGGGGAGTGTGCCTGATCTGGATAATGCTGAAGATCTGATTAATCTGTTTGCGCTGATCCGGCAGGCCAGTGCTAGCGATTTGATACTGGCCTATCACGATCGCTCCGACGGTGGCCTGTTTACTACCGTGGCAGAGATGAGTTTCGCATCCCATTGCGGGATCGATATTCTCTTGCCTGCAACTGATCCGCTTGCAGCACTGTTTGCCGAAGAGCCGGGAGTCGTCATGCAGGTGAGAGATAACGATCTGCAAGCACTACGCATCCTGGCCAGTAGCCATCGACTCGAAGACTGTTTTCAGGTGGTCGGGAAACCCAATGACAGCGATGCGATAGCAGTCTATTCAGAGAAAGCTTCGCTGTTTAACCGCTCCCGGGTCGAGCTCCAGCGAATCTGGTCTGCCACCAGTTATCAGATACAGCGCATTCGAGATAACAGCGAATGCGCTCAACAAGAGTTTGACCAGATTCTGGCCAGTGATGATCCTGGTCTGAATGTGGCACTCAGTTTCGATCTCAACCAGGACATTACTGCACCTTATATTAATGTCGCTGCCAGGCCCAGGGTCGCCGTGCTGAGAGAACAGGGTGTTAATGGTCAGATCGAAATGGCGGCTGCCTTCGATCGTGCTCGCTTCGCAGCCATCGATGTTCATATGACCGATCTTATTGAGGGTAGAGTCACACTGGATCAGTTCGATGTCATGGTCGCCTGCGGTGGGTTTTCCTATGGTGATGTTTTAGGAGCCGGCGGCGGTTGGGCGAAATCGATCCTGTTCAATGA
>DMJN01000146.1 GCA_003451715.1 Gammaproteobacteria bacterium
GTATTCTGTGAGACGGTAAAACTCAGCGATTCGTAGTTGCTGAGATTAATCGGAGTAGCCAATTCCAGCACCAGCTCTGCATTGGCGTCGAAGCGCTCGTCCCAGGCCAGCGCCAGCACGTGAGAATCCAGCACATTGTATTTCAGCCCCTGCCACACTTCGCTCCATTTGCTGAGTCCGCGGGTATGGATTACAAGCTTGTCCAGGGTTCCGGTACCGAGATTGCCGTCTTCTTCGAAATTAGCCAACCAACGCGTGAACAGCTTCTGAAAATTGTTCACGTAAAACGCATTGGGCAACCAGTCTGTGGCAAACCTGGCATCCTGAAACAGCGGCAGGTAATCCGTATTCTGCTTATGGGTGATGTCCAGGAAGGCAGAGAAATAGACTTCCGCTATCTTGCGTTGATCTGCCTCTGGCATGATCGAGGCCTTGCGCAGAGACCAGCCGAGTAGCGTATCTGCATTTCCCCAGGACGAGTTGAACTGCCCGTGGTTGGCACCAAGCACGTACAATGCCGCCTTGAACTGATCCGAATTATTCAACTGTGCACGATTGAACTGCCGGATGCCGGCAAATGATCTAACGTCCCCATCGGTGCTGCCATGAATAACGAAGTAATTCGTATCCTGCATCGGTGTGCTGAAATTTCTCGGCTCGTACTGGCCGTCCACCGGCGCGATGGAGATGATGCCTCTAATATTGAAGTCGTAATCAAAGGCCAGCGAGCCGTTATCCGGATAATGAGACAGCTGGTTGAAGTAACTGGCGATGGCAACCGCCTCTCCTCCCCTGGAGTGCCCGATCAAGGAGATATTCCTCATGTCGACCTTGTTGTGGAATAAGTGGCCCTGAGTCGAGTTCCAGTCACGCCACTGCCTGAGATGTTCCAGCAACATCCAGCCACGCGCATCATTCTCCTCCTCGAGGCCACCCTCGACAGGATTAACCATGTCCCCGATTGAGGAGTTAAGGAAATTTTCATCCACCGAGGCGAAGATATAGCCACGGCTGGCCAGTAACTGGCCGAGATATTCATAGCCCGGGTCGGAGAAGTCTTCCATAGCGTGATTGCCATGCACGATGAGTACCAGCGGGTAAATTCCCGAGTCCGCCGGATACCAGACCCTGGCTTGCACCGGCAGCTCTGTTGAATCGAATCCCCAATAGCCGGTCCTCGACCAGCCGATGATACTTTCCCAGTTGTCGATCAACTTCGAGCCATCGACTGCAGTGGATCGAAAACCAACCGCCTCCCCAAACTCAGATCGGTGGCGATCGCTGCCGCTACCATAAGTGGTGAACCGCACTTCATACTCACCAGCCAGCGAAGGATCCGGCAAGTCCAAAGTCTCATTTTCTAACTGATAATCAACAAACGCGGGATTAGGCTCGATGTAGCGAATAAAGCTGAAATAGGCAATAACGCCAAGACCGATAACCGCAGTAGTCAGGAGTCCGAGCGTGACTTTCTGTACCCGTGGATTAAATTTGTCGGTGGTGAGCGTGCCAATCGTACCTCCGAGAAACACAATGCATAGCAGCCCGCCTGCGTATAGCACGAGCGCTGCCGTCAGGCCGAATTCCCCCAGCAGAAGAGCCAACAGTGGCAGCGCCGTGACAATCGCGATGGTAAAGAATCTGGGAAGACGAACCAGAAGGTGAATCAACAGGAAAACCAGCAAGCCAACCAGCAGCATCGCCACATAGGCTACCGCAAAACCGAGTACCTTCCAGACGGTGAAGTCGATGATGAGAAGCGGCCAGGCGATCATTAACAGCAGTAATAACCAGGCAGCGAGCAAGGCCACAACCGAGAACCGCCATGCAGCATCTCCCGGCGTCAGGGCCGTCTTCAAGCGTTGATAGAGTTGTTTGAGTCTGGAGAATATTTTCATAGACACAGCACCAGCAAAAGGAAATAGGCTCTGAGGAATGACGGCCCGATTTAAAACTGGTTACAGGGAGACCGCTCTAGGGTACCTGATTATTCCGATCAAATACCCGCACGAGGTCTATCGGCTCCCTGAAAGCATTTGGTTGAATCAGCATTTCGATACGCAAGCGATTTCCATCGGCTTCCAGAGTGTAAGTTTCCACAGTGAATCCCCCATCTCTGGGCCGCGCCTCCACAACCAGCGCACCCCCTTCCCAGTTAGCCGAAGACCAATCCTGTCCTCCTTCTATATAGAAATCATTCGCAGTGGTGCGACGCCGGCGCCCATCTGTGTGGAATACCCTCACGTAATTATCGGCATAAGCAAATCGAAACTCCGGTTCTGTGTAATCGATGCTAAGGATATCGTCGTAGGAGATTCGGTCATATAACTCCTGTTCTGGCGGACCACCCCGATAGAAATCCTCTTGTCTGTTAAAAAAGCCACGGCTGTCACGCCCCCCGCCTGCCTCAATAGCCTCTGCTACCTGGTCATCGGTGTCATCGCTTAGCTCTTCATTGATTATCCAGCTGCCGATGATGGCCTGCCGAATATCCTGCCCCTCTACCGTGGACAGGGACAGCAACATGGCTCCTGCACAAACAACAGGAACTGCTTTGTTAAGGTTCAAGTAAGCCAGCATGCTCATCCCGTTATCAGTCTCACTGCCCGCTTTATCAAGCGATGGATTGACGCCACTCAGCAATGGCCTTCCCAATTTCTTCCGGCGAATCTTCCTGCAGAAAATGATTGCCCGCGACTGTCACTTCCTGCTGATTCGGCCAGGAACGACAAAATTCCCGCTGCGGTCCAATCAGAATCGCTCCCGGCTCGGCATTAATAAACAGCTTGGGCACATCAGACTGCGACAGCCAATCCGCATAACCCTGCACCAATTCCACAACCTCAGCAGGTTCTCCTTCAATAGGAATCTGCCTGGGCCAGGTCAGCGTCGGCCTGCGATCTTCACCCGCATTCTGAAATGGCCGTCGATAGACCTCCATCTCCTCATCAGTAAGATCCCTCAATATAGAGCCAGGTAGCACTCTTTCGACAAAGGTATTCTTCTCCAACACCATCTCTTCACCAGCAGGAGAACGAAACCCCTGAAACACCCCGCGCGCCGCTTCCGGCCAGTCATCCCAGCTAACCGGCCGAACAATGCCTTCCATATAGGCAATTCCCATCACCGACTCACGATGCCGATTCGCCCAGTCAAAACCCAAAGCAGAACCCCAGTCATGAATCACAAAGGTCACATTCTGCTCTACACCCAAGGTCTCCAGCGCCGCATCGAAATAGTCCCGATGCTCCAACAGGGTATAGCGATCCGGCCCGGAATCTTCCAGCTTGTCCGAATCCCCCATACCAATCAGATCCAGCGCAATACAACGCCCCTGGTCAGCCAGCTGCGGCATGATGTTGCGCCACAGATAGGACGAGGTAGGATTGCCATGCTGAAATACGATGGGATCGCCCTCGCCCATCTCCACATAGCTCATATTCTTGCCGTTAACATTAACGGACTTCTTAGGATGTTCCCTGGCACTCAACATCGCTCTCCCCAATAACAAACTAAAACAGACCCCGAGAATAAACCGGACACCAGACGTTTTCAATCAACACAATCCCTCACGCGACAGCACCGCGTTGCGCTAGCAACGTGGCCTCCCCCCTCCCCCAACAACTCCCGTGGTACACACCCTGCCAGCCACACACCGAAAAGAATACTGAAGCCTAAGTATTCAAGAGTGGGGGCCGTAGTTGATCCTGAGCGACTAGCGCCAGGGATGGACGCGGGACTAGGCCAGGGATGGCCGACCGGAGCGAAGAATCAACTGCGGACCTCACTCGAGATTTACCTTATACGCACCAGACCAGCCAGCCAATTGAACAAGCCCCCAATAATCAGCTATCCTGCGCATCCGCATCACAATCTAGAAGTAGCAAGAACACGGGAGAACACCGAATGACTATGCAGAACACGCCTCTATTGATGTCACGCATCCTAGGCCGAGGCGCCATACTGGACCCGGAGATAGAAGTCGTCACCATGCAGGCCGACGGCACCCATCGCCAGACTCTGAAGCAGACCTGGGACCGGGCCAGCCAGGTAGCCCATGCCCTGAAGGCACACGGCATAGAAGTTGGCGATCGCGTTGGCAGCTTCATGTGGAATAACTATCGCCACCTGGAGCTCTACCAGGGCGTGCCCTCCATGGGCGCCGTACTGCATACGCTGAATATTCGGCTCTCGCCGACGGACCTCGAATACATCATCAATCACGCCGGTGACCGAGTCATCTTCGCCGACGAAGACTTACTGCCACTGTTGGAACCACTGTGGGGCAAGATCCCCTGTGTCGAGTTGCTGATAGTCTGCCGACATGGCGAAGGCGGCAGCAGCACATTCGAAAACCAGATTGACTATGAAGAATTTATCGGTGTCCAATCGGCCGTATACGACTGGCCAGAAATCGATGAGACTTCTCCCATGGGGCTGTGCTATACCTCTGGTACGACAGGCAAACCCAAGGGAGTGATGTATACCAATCGCTCCACCTACCTACATACGCTAGGCGAGTCACTAACCGATTCCATCGGTCTGTCTTCACTTGATTCACTGCTCGGTATCGTACCGATGTTTCATGCCATGGGCTGGGGATTGCCCTTCGCCGCTTCCATGTTGGGTTGCAAGCAGATTATGCCGCATCGCTTCATGATACCCGACGTGTTTCTCAAACTGATGGTGGAAGAACAAGTCACTATTTCCGCTGGCGTACCGACTATCTGGCAGGGCGTGCGAGCCGCACTGGAAGCTGAGCCAGAAAAATATGACCTTTCCATGCTTGGCCGGCTTACCTGTGGCGGCTCTTCACCACCGGTAGAAATGATGCGCTGGTACTGGGAAACCCACCAGGTAGAGATGATCCAGGGTTGGGGAATGACTGAGACCAATCCCCTGGGTACCTTGTCACGCAAGGTCGCCAAGCGTTCCCACGTCAATATTTCGGAAGACCAGCAATTTGAGAACATCGCCAAGGCAGGACTGGCTATGCCGGGTCTGGACATCGAGATCTTCGATGAAGAGTGGAATGCGTTACCCCACGACGGAGAAGCTGTCGGTGAGTTGTGTATTCGCGGACCCTGGATCGCCTCGGAGTACTTCAACGATCCGCAACCGGACAAATTTCATGACGGCTGGCTGGTTACCGGTGATGTGGCTAAGATTGATCCCGAACAATACGTCATTATTGCGGATCGTTCCAAAGACCTGATCAAGTCCGGAGGTGAATGGATTTCCTCGGTCGACCTGGAGAATCACATCGTCGCCATGGCGGGCGTAGCACAGGCCGCAGTTGTCGCTCAGCCACATCCGAAATGGGACGAGCGACCGGTGGCTCTGGTCATCATGAATCCTGATACCCCGTTGGATCCTGCTGCAGTAATGGAACACTGCACCAGTACATTCGCCAAATGGCAACTACCCGACGAGATCATTGCAACCGATAGTATCCCGCTTACATCCACAGGCAAGATTGACAAGAAGGCGATCCGGGCACGGCTGGATGAGGAAGGCTATCAACTCCCGGATTTACGAGGCTGACAGATTGGGGACACTGATAACTTAATTTATTAGCTTATCAGTGTTCCCTTGCCTAATTAGTCGGAGCGTACTCTGCTCCTTCAAAATCAGCCCGCCGGGCACCAGCCAGAATGCCCGGTAGCGCATAGTTGCCCTCGTGACAGGCATATTCGAATAGCCGCTCCCCGTTCCGGTTCATAGGCAACTCCCCACTCCAGGGTTGTGAATAGTTTTGCGGATCTTCCACCGTAAACTGATACAGAATGGTGTCATCGGCAGTACGCGTGAACCGTTCGGTCACTTGCATCTGACTTGAGGCGTAAAATCGATGTTCCAGCGAGGAGCGCATGCTCTGCTGTGGATGAAAATTGGTGGTGACTACCACCAGCGAATCGTCTTCGTAGTAGCCGATCGAATCACCCAGCCATGGATACATCGGGGGTTCCTGGAAGTCCGCATCGATTCTCACGATGCGGGCGTCATGGTTCATCTCGGCCAGTAAAACCACATGCTCTTTGGTCTGCACGATCTGCGTGAGATTGTTATACAACACCGGCAACTTCGGCGGCCCGCCAGAGGAGCCAAACCCCACAACGCAGCGTTCCCCGAGGGGACGCACCTCGGGTCCGTCATAGGAATTACGCAGTGCCATAGCGGCTGCAAAATTTGCCTCACCCTGTTCGCTATAGGGTAATTTGCCATCCGCCGGGTCAATCAGAATGGAAGTGCGGATCTCATCGTTAACCACCGCCAACCGGCTGCCCGGATCCGTCCAGAAACTGTTGTAACCGCCAACGTTGCGCCCCGCCGTGGGTGCTTCCCGGTCGGGATCGCTGGGCGCATTACCCGCTTCCATCATTGCCTGCACCATGGATTCGATGCGGATTGCTTCTTCTTCGCTAATAACCAGGTTGCCGCTAAAACGTTGCGCACGCTCCAGGTTCGTCTGGGTGGCAATGGACCAGGTACCCTGCAGGTCCGGACTGCCGAATTCCGTAAGTGGAGCGATGTAGCCCGTCTCTGCAGCCCACGCGTTGACTGTGAAAAGTGCACCGATTACACACAAGAACTGCTTTGATTTCATGGTATTCCTCCTGCCTACAGGCCTATCAGGCACATTATGACACCGTTCGGAGCAAGTTACTGCTGCGCAGTTTTCAGGCAGAAGATGCAGTCACATCACTTTTAGAGTATGCTCCCGACCTTTGATGAGGGTACACTTGAAAAACACCGCCGCATCGCCACAGTGCGTTTGAGAAGCGGAGTCGCCCTGGGGACACAGAGTAGTAGCCGTATATGAAAGATCCGATGCAGTTGGCATGTGGGGCCACATTTGTCGTCGCCGTCTTTTTACTGGATAACTATCTGGTTATCGAACCCTCATCACTTCCAGCACCTGAGAATATGGTCTGGATCGAAGCTGGTTCATTCGTCATGGGCTCCGATTCCGGGCTTCCCGACGAATCCCCGCCCCATCAACTGGAAATGTCTGGATTCTGGATAGATCAATTCGAAGTCAGTAACCGAGACTTCGAAGCATTTGTCACGCAAACAGCCTATACCACGCAATCGGAAAGCAATGGCGATTCACTGGTATTTAAAACGCTGTCTCGCCAGGCCCATAAATTCCCGAACCCTCGCGATTGGTGGAATCTGGTAAGTCAGGCCGATTGGCGACACCCCCCACGGACCCACTGCCTCTATCGAAGCAATCGCGGATCATCCTGTTGTGCAGGTTAGCTATAACGACGCGCTTGCCCATTGTGACTGGGCAGGCAAAGAACTGCCTACCGAAGCACAATTTGAGTACGCGGCACGCGGCGGTAAAGAAGGCAATATCTATAGTTGGGGTGACGAGCCGCTACACCGGCACAAGGCTATTACCAACAACTGGCAGGGAGCCTTCCCATTCAAGAATGAGAATTCCGATGGCTATGAGACAACCGCACCAATGGGCAGTTTCCCACCTAATGATTTTGGCCTGTATGACATAACGGGTAATGTCTGGGAATGGGTGTCCGATTGGTATCACCCGAATTACTATGCGAGTAGCCCGAATAAGAATCCCCAGGGTGTAGAAAAAACTGAGAGCCTCGACCCTGTCGAGCCCTCACTGGCAAAGCGATGCATTCGCGGCGGCTCCTTTATGTGCAGCGATAACTACTGCAGCGGCTTCCGCGTCAGTGCCCGAATGCCTGCCGACCCCGATACTGCAACCAATCACACCGGCTTTTGCTGTGTGGTAAACAAAATAGTTACTGACTTCAGCATTGATTCGAAAGGCAACTGTTCAGAGGGTTCCTAGATTTCCCTGGCAATCAGCAATTTCATAATCTCATTGCTACCACCGTAGATCTTCTGGATACGGCTGTCTGCGTACATCCTGGCGATGGGATATTCCATCATATAGCCATAGCCCCCGAAGAATTGCAGACATTCATCGACTATCTCGTTCTGCTTCTGGGTAGTCCACCACTTCGCCATCGCCGCCGTAGCATCGTCCAGTTTTCCGTCCGCCAACAGCATGGCACAGTGATCGACAAAGATTCTGGCAAGCTTCGCCTCGGTAAATCTTTCTGCCAGCTTGAATTGGGTGTTCTGAAAATCGAGGATACGTTTTCCGAAGGCCTTACGTTCCTTCACATATTCGCTGGTGATGCGCAATGCCTTCTCGATCGCCGCACAGGCACCGGCAGCAATGATCAGCCGCTCCTGGGGTAATTGTTCCATGAGTTGCACAAAACCCTTGCCTTCGACTGTACCCAATAAATTTCCCACCGGTACCTTCACGTCATCGAAAAAGATCTCCGCCGTATCTTGCGCCTTTAATCCCAGCTTTTCGAGATTGCGTCCGCGTGAGAAACCATCCGCACCCTCGACTGCTTCTGTTTCTACTACGATCAGGGAAATGCCCTTGGCAGTCTCTGCTGGATCAGTCTTGGCGACTACGCAGATCAGGTTCGCCGACATACCATTGGTCAGAAAAGTTTTTTGGCCATTTAGTACATAGTGATCGCCGTCCCGAATAGCGGAAGTTTTCACGGCCTGCAGATCCGAACCCGCGCCCGGTTCGGTCATGGCAATGGCGGATACAATCTCACCACTCGCCATCTTTGGCAACCAATTCTGCTTCTGCTCTTCAGTACCATAGGAATTAATATAATGGGCGACGATCCCCGAATGCACGCCGTTACCGAAGCCGGTTATGTTGGCGTAACTCAATTCTTCCACCAGCACCATCTCGTGCTTGAAGTTGCCCCCACCGCCGCCGTATTCGGCAGGAATAGAGGCACACAGCAGACCCGCTTGCCCGGCTTTCAGCCAGGCATCGCGATCCACGAAACCCTGTTTTTCCCACTTCTCCATCGAAGGGGCGAATTCCCTCTCCAGGAATCTGGCGACTGCATCACGCATGATGTGCAATTCTTCATTCATCCATGGACTGGTGTAGTTTTCGAGCAACATGTACTTATTCCTGTTGGTTAAGCTGTCAGGATGACAACGAGTCCATTCTTTCGATGATCATGGCATTGGCAGTCCCACCACCCTCACAGATCGCGACTAAGCCGTAGCGCGCCTTTCTTCTTTCCAACTCATGAACCAGAGTGGTCATTAGTTTGGCGCCGGTTCCTCCCAGAGGATGACCGAGAGCTTGCGCTCCACCGTTTACATTGAGCTTGCCCTGGTCCGCATGCAATGCCTTCGCCCAGGCCAAAGGAACAGACCCGAATGCTTCATTTACCTCGTATAAATCGATGTCATCGATAGTGAGTCCCGCTTTTTCTAACACTTTTTCAGAGGCAGCAATGGGACCCTCCAACATGATTACCGGATCGGAACCAATCACAGCCAGAGAATGAATCTTGGCCCGCACTGGCAGCTCGTATTTCCTAATTGCTTCCTCGTTGGCTACCATGATAGCGGCGGCGCCGTCGCTGATCTGGCTGGCGGTTCCTGCAGTAATCACGCCACCCTCGCGTAGTGTATTAAGCGACTGCATGCCTTCTAGCGAGGCATTGAAGCGAATGCCTTCGTCTACCTCGTGCACGTCAGCGCTGCCGTCTTCCAGTTTAATATTGAGGGGAACGATTTCCTGCTTGAAATAGCCTTTCTCTGTAGCCTGTGTGGCTCGCTGATGGCTTAACAGACCAAAGGAATCGAGTTCACTGCGGCTGATGTCGTATTTCTCCGCCAGCAATTCCGCACCATCGAACTGGCTGAACTGAATCCCTGGATATTGAAGTTCCAGGCGCTCACCCTTTGGCTTGCCCCGACCGTGTTCCAGACCGTCGCGAATATTTGACCCTATCTCTACCGTGCTCATGGCTTCGACGCCACCGCAGATAATCACATCCTGGGTGCCAGACATAACCGCCTGGGCGCCAAACTGGATGGCCTGCAGCGATGAGCCACACTGACGATCCACGGTGGTGCCTGGCACTTGCAGGTCGAGTTTTGAAGACATGGCGACATTACGTCCCAGGTTGCCGGCTTGTGATCCAATCTGGCTTACTACACCAAAGATCACGTCGTCGACTTTATCGGTCGGGATACCTGTGCGATCTACCAACTCATCGATTACGATCGCTCCCATGTCTACCGGGTGAAGCTGGCTCAGTCGTCCTTTGTTTCGCCCGGTGGCGGTGCGTACTGCACCGACTATATATGCATCAGCCATTTTTGTGATTTCCTCTTACAGGTTTTATTTCGACACTAATACCAAAAACTAATTAACGGATAGCGGTTTTATGCAGCTTCCGAAGCAGGATACTGAAATCCTGCTACCGGCTTTATAGCCAAATCAACATTTAACAGATTCGATAAGCATCTCAGTCCTAAAGAGCCGGCATTCGAATGCCGGCATCGAGCCGAATCGTTTCGCCATTCAGGTAACTGCAGTTCACGATATGGGCAACTTCCACAGCGAACTCATCTGGGTTTCCAAGCCGCTTTGGAAACTGGGTTATCGCGATTAGTGGCTCTTTGACTTCATCGGGTGCCCTGGCCAGCAGGGGTGTTTCAAACACGCCCGGTGCCACAGTCATTATACGGATGCCACGTTTGGCCAGGTCCCTGGCTATAGGTAGTGTCATGGCAACGATGCCACCCTTGCTGGCTGCATATCCTGCCTGGCCAGTTTGACCATCGAATGCTGCAATCGACGCAACATTGACTATTACGCCGCGCTCTGCATCGTCAGTTTGTGGTTCGTTTAACTGCATGACTTCCGCACACAACCTCAAGACGTTAAAGGTTCCAGTCAGATTAACCCGCACGATGTGTTCAAATTTCTCCAGCGGCATGGGTCCATCTCGGCCTACTGTTCGAGCTGCGCCACCTATACCTGCTGAGTTGACATTGATATGAATCGTAGCGAATGCTTCTTTCGCCCTGGCTATTGCTTCGCCTACGGCCTCTGCATCGGCCACATCACCGGTATGCCAGGCGGCGTGATCGCCCAGTTCGGCTGCCGCTTGTTCGAGCGCTTCGGCATTCAGGTCATACAGAAATACATTCGCTCCTGCGGCAACAAAGTTCTTCGCCGTAGCAAGCCCAAGCCCGGATGCGCCCCCGGTAATAAACGCTGTTTTATTGTTTAGCTCCATTGAGAATCATTCCACTCCGATACTGATTTTTGGACGCGAAAGCATAATCTATCGGGCTAAATAGGGATAGATCTATTTTCCTCTATTCTTACACTTTGACTGCCAGGCAAGGTTGACGTGCCAGGAAAATAGATCTGTCCCTATTCTTACTCTATTATTCGCGATCTGGCTCACTAAGGAACAAACTCAATGGGACCTCTAACAGGAATACGCGCTATTGAAATGGCAGGCATCGGCCCGGGTCCATTCTGCGCCATGATGCTGTCGGACATGGGCGCCGAAGTCATACGCATAGATCGGCTCAACCAGAAGGGCAGTGGACATCGTGCCAATATTTTAAATCGTGGCCGCAAATCCGTCGCGATGGACCTGAAGAATCCGCAAGCTGTTGATGCCTGTCTGCGCCTGATTGACCGGGCTGACGTGCTGCTGGAAGGGTTCCGGCCTGGCGTCATGGAGCGGCTCGGTCTTGGGCCGGAGGTCTGCCTGAAGCGCAATCCAGGCTTGGTGTTCGGTCGTATGACCGGATGGGGACAGGATGGGCCTCTGTCACAGGCGGCAGGTCATGATATTAATTACATTTCAGTAGCAGGCGCACTAGGCGCCATGGGTTACGCCGACCGGCCTCCTGCTCCGCCATTAAACCTGATCGGGGATTTTGGGGGTGGCGCCATGTACCTGCTGGCCGGCGTGCTGGCGGCCCTGGTTGAGAGAATTGGTTCGGGCAAGGGTCAGGTAGTCGATGCGGCGATGACCGACGGTACCGCCAGTCTGTTAAGTCCCTTCTATGGCTTAATGTCCATGGGAATGTGGACCACCGATCGCTACAGCAACAGGCTGGATGGCGGAGCGTACTACTACGGCAGCTATGAATGCAGTGATGGCAGGCATATCTCCATCGGCTCTCTGGAACCACAGTTCTATGCGCTACTGCTGGACAAATGCGAGATCTCTGACGAGTCTTTTAAGGACCAGTTGGATCAGGATGCCTGGCCTGCCAAGCGGGAGAAGTTGGAAGCATTATTCAAGACCAAAACTCAGCGTCAGTGGTGTGACATCATGGAAGGCACCGACGTTTGTTTTGCTCCGGTTCTCAGTCTGGCGGAAGCGCCAGATCACGCACATAATACAGCGAGGGGAACCTTCGTCGATATTGAAGGTGTCACTCAGCCAGCCCCTGCTCCACGTTTCAGCAGGACCCAGGGAGAGATTCAATCGACAGCGGCGCTAACTGGCGAACATACCGAAGAAGTATTTAGGAGCTGGGGGTTTTCCGATGCAGAAATAACTGAACTCAGCCAGAGTGACGCAATCTAGGGCAAAATAGGGATAGCTATATTTTCTTGGCAGTCAATGTGTAAGAATAGAGAAAAAATAGGTCTGTCCCTTTTTAGCCAGCAAATTGTCATTTATCCCCGGATATCCTTGCCTCACGGTAATTTAGCGTATTTGTTATTGGGTTTGCAGGGGAACTGATGATACAGTAGCCTAGTTTTTTGAGATCTACAGTCGGATGCAGAATCGTCAAACCAATGAACAAGCAGGCAGTCTTCAGATTGCTCAGCACTACGAACGAGAAGTCGAATTTAGAGGCGCGGAACAGCAATGCAACGAGTTTTAATGGGTTTTGCACTGGTAGCCATTCTCACTGGCTGCGAAAACATCTACCAGGATGATGGCATTCCCCAAATTCGCTCCCAACGAGACGTCGATGCCTATAACGCCACCGTGACAGCCGAGGCCGACAAGTTGGTGTGCAATCGTGAGCGAGTCATCGGATCGAATATCAGGCAGTGGGTTTGTATGACCGTCGCACAACAGGATCGCTTGACACAAGAAGCTCGAGATGTGGTGGACAGGGTTTTTGTTCAATAAACGGGCCTCGATCCTGGCGCTGCATCGTAGCGTTACGCCCGACTGATCGGAATTACATTTCATACCAGCAGGAATTTGCAGCAGCCTGGTTGGATATACCCCTCAATAGCCTGTCCTGGCGCCTGCAGCGCCCTCTAGCCGGAGATATTCCGGGCCACAAAGCTCAGCGTGACGGGATTGTTACAAAGGGTAGCGTTCAGCTGTTTTTAAGCTTAGAGTGGGTATAATGACGTCAAGCTCGTAGAAACCCCCGTAATTCAGGGCCTTCAGGAGACAGACACAATATGATAATGGTTCAGAGCACCTTTCACTTGCTGCCGGATTCCAAGTCCGATGCCCTAAAGCTGATGAAAAATATGGTCCGCCTATGCAGACAGGAGCACGGATGCCTGAGTTATGAATTTTTCGAAGGGGTAACCGACTCGTCGCAGGTCATCCTTCTGCAGGAATGGGAAAATGCCGACTGCCTGCAGGAACATTACCAGACCGACCACATGGAAGATTTTCTTGGCAAACTTGGCAAGTACCTGAAAAGCCCGGTTAGCACACAAAGCTACGTTTCTCAGGAAGAGAAAGTGGTTACTACCCAGAGTAGTGAAGAACAGCCCAAGCCTGAACAAACCATTCATTAACTCGTCACATTCTCCTGCCTGATAGCTGTAATGCAGAACTGGACAGGCTTGTGTCTCCCTATTGTTCTGACTCGAATGCCTTGATTTCATCAGTCAGCTTACCGGCCAATTCATTAGGAATGGGCAAAGTCAGATGATACTGGGAAATCTTCCAGCCATCATCGGTTCGTATTAATACTCCCGTCCCTCTGCTGGTGCCATAACTGGCGCTGTCGAGAATTTCGTCAAACCACGCACTCATGCCATCCGGGGTTATATTGATATTACGGCGCACCGGGCGATACAACCAACCACTCCTATTGCCTGCATAGGCTCTGAATTCTGGCTTGGTCCAGCGTTCGTCGGCATCGGTCCCCAGGAAAACACCGTTTTCACTCATAAGATCGAAGTAGGTATTCCAGTCT
>DMJN01000299.1 GCA_003451715.1 Gammaproteobacteria bacterium
GTTGCAAAAAAGCGAATCTTTGATCGATTGGGTGGCATCAGCAGAAACCGTCAATCGCACGATTCGCGCGGGTATTGGCCGAGCTCCAGCCTTTACGTATCTGCAAGGCAGCAGAATACGAATCCTGCGGGCGGCTCCTTCTTCTGACAGTTTTGACCAGGCGCCCGGTACAATTGTCAGAGTGGACAAGGAGAGTTTCCAGGTAGCCTGTTCAGCTTCATCATTGCTGATATATACCGTTCAACTTCCTGGAAAAAATCCAGTTACCGTTCGAGATATTTTCAATTCCCGCCCTGATTCTTTTGCTGTTGGGAAAACACTTTCCAACTTTGACTCAGTAGATTGATGAGCAAACCTAACACTCGAGCTATAGCTGCGAAAATTCTAGCAGAATTACAAAGAGGCAATGGTTCTCTTAGCAGTCATCTCGGAAAACAAACAGGACTATCCGACCACGCATTGTTGCAGGAAACTTTGTACGGTGCTTGTCGTTGGTTTCATCTGCTGGAATGGCTTCTCAACCAGTTGCTCAGCAGGCCGCTTAAAGCGAAAGATATTGAGCTTAAGTCATTGCTAATCGTTGGACTCTATCAACTTCGAGAGTTGTCGATTCCGAACTACGCAGTCATCAATGAAACCGTATCGGCCGCCAATCGGCTCGGTAAATCCTGGGGCAGGTCACTGGTCAATGGCGTATTGAGAAACTATCTCAGGACACAGACTGAACTAGAGGAACAGATCGGCTCTGCGCCGCTGTCTGTAGCAACGTCACATCCCGGTTGGTTCGTCGATGAATTGCTCGAACAATGGCCAGATCAGTCCGAGCAGATTTTAGCTCACAACAATTTTCGGCCACCCATGACTTTGCGGGCCAACCTTCGGGCTACTACTAGAAATGAAGTGTTAGAAGACTTGCATGCCATGGCTATTGCAGCGAGTCCTGGCGCCCTCTGCGAGACATCGGTCTATCTTCAGCAACCCCGTTCGGTTGAATGCCTGCCCGGTTTTAAGGAGGGTAAAGTCAGCGTGCAGGATGAGGCCTCCCAATTGGTTGTCGGCTTGCTGGCACTGCAGCCCGGCCAAACTGTGCTGGACGCCTGTGCCGCACCGGGAGGAAAGACTTGTCATATACTAGAAAGTGAACGCTCACTAACTTCGGTCTTTGTTCTAGATAAGGACTCTAGCAGGTTGCTTCGGGTTCAGGAAAATCTCACCCGGCTCGGCTTAGAGGCCTCATTGGCTTGTGCGGACGCCGCCGATACCCAGAGCTGGTGGAACGGCGAAGGCTTCGATCGCATCCTCCTGGACGCCCCTTGCTCGGCAACAGGTGTTATCCGCCGCCACCCAGATATCAAACTGCTACGGTCTCGGGAAAGTCTTCACTCCCTACAGGAAAGCCAACGGAATTTGCTGCATGCCCTGTGGCCCTGCTTGAAGTCGAACGGCTTGCTGCTGTACACCACCTGCTCAATTCTTCAGCAAGAAAATCAATCTATTATCGAAGACTTTCTGCAAAGCACTGATAACGCTAAATATGAAGGCATCACGGCCGATTGGGGAGTAGAATGCCGCTATGGAAGACAGCTCCTTACTGGTGCTAATGATGGCCCTGATGGATTCTTCTTCTGTTTGCTTCGAAAGACTTAGCCAAGTTCTTGCCCGTGTTCTTAGAGTATTACTCGCATGAAAATTATTATTCTCGGTGCCGACCAGGTTGGTAGTACGCTCGCCGAAACATTGGCTAATGAGAAGAACGACATTACTGTTGTCGATACCGACTCTAACAAGTTGAGAGAGCTAAAAGACCGTATCGATATCGGTACAATTATCGGCCAGGCATCCCACCCTGATGTACTGGAGCGGGCCGGCGGTGACGACGCCGACATGATCATCGCAGTCACTGGAAGCGATGAGATCAATATGGTTGCCTGCAGGGTGGCCTATTCACTGTTTCATACTCCCAAGAAGATTTGCCGTATTAGGTCCACCAGTTACCTGGTGAGCCAGAAGCTGTTTGGAAAACACGGCATCGCAGTCGATGTGGTTATCAGCCCAGAGCTGATCATGTCCGATTATATTTCCCGCCTGATTGATTTGCCTGGGGCTTTACAGGTATTGGATTTCGCAGATGGCAAAGTCCAGTTGGTTGCCGTAAAGGCTTTTTACGGTGGGCCCCTGGTGGGGCAGGAGATTCGACTACTGCGGCAGCACATGCCGAATATTGATACGCGGGTTGCAGCAATTTTCAGAAAAGACCGGCCGATCATTCCTGAAGGATCCACGGTAATTGAGGCAGCAGATGAAGTGTTTTTCATCGCTGCACAGGAAAACATTCGTGCCTGCATGGGTGAACTAAGGCGCCTGGACAAACCTTATAAGCGTCTCATCATTGCCGGTGGCGGCAATATCGGTCTGCGACTTGCTCAGAATGTTGAGCAGCGTTATCAGGTCAAGGTTATCGAGAGTGATCAGCAACGATGTGTGAATATTTCTGAACAGTTAGATAAGGCCATCGTCTTAAACGGCGAGGCCTCTCACCGGGACCTGTTACTGGATGAGAATATTGAAGATACCGATGTGTTTGTTGCGCTTACCAATGATGACGAAGCAAACATCATGTCATCGCTGCTGGCGAAACGGCTAGGTGCCAAAAAGGTAATGGCGTTGATCAACAATCCTGCCTACGTGGACCTTGTACAGGGC
>DMJN01000261.1 GCA_003451715.1 Gammaproteobacteria bacterium
CCAGGCTTCCGGATTGATGGGTTCGCCGACAGAGCCCAGTAGTCGCAATGATCCACGAGATGTGCGCTTAACGGGTTCGTCACCGGCTGACATTAATGCGCGAATTGCCGTAGGAGCCGTATAAAAAATATTAACTCGATGCTTGTCGATTACCTGCCAGAAGCGGGAAGCGTCCGGATACGTCGGGATGCCTTCGAACATAAGTGTGACAGCCCCGTTTGCTAGTGGTCCGTAGACGATGTACGAGTGACCGGTTACCCAGCCGACATCGGCTGTGCACCAGTAGATGTCTCCTTCATGATAGTCGAAGACATACTTATGAGTAATACTCGCTCCGAGCAGATATCCAGCTGTTGTATGCAGTACCCCCTTAGGCTTGCCGGTTGAGCCTGATGTATAGAGTATGAACAGTGGATCTTCTGCATCCATCAGTTCAGGTTCACATTCGTCGCTTTCGGCAGTAGTTGCCTTGTGATAACAAACATCGCGGTCGTCAGACCAGGCAACTTCTGCATTGGTTCGTCGCACTACGAACACCGAATGAACGTTAGGGCATTGTTCAAGTGCGGCGTCCACATTTGCCTTTAATGGTATCAGGCGGCCACCTCTGACGCCCTGGTCTGCTGTAATCACTGTCTGGCAATCTGAGTCCAATATTCGATCCTTGAGTGATTCAGGCGAGAAGCCACCGAAGACAACGGAATGAACAGCTCCTATCCTGGCACACGCTAACATCGCATAGGCCGCTTCGGGAATCATGGGCATGTAGATACAGACCCGATCTCCTTTTTTTACACCTCTCGTTTTCAGTGCATTGCTGAGTTTACAGACCTGTTGGTGTAGTTCTCGATAGGTGATTTTCTTGTCGTCATCAGGTTCATCGCCTTCCCAGATTATTGCTGTCTGCTCGCTTCTTCGTTCCAGGTGTCGATCAATGCAGTTAAAAGCCACATTCAGCTTCGCATCAGTAAACCAACTCGCCTCCGCTTTAATGAAGTCACTGCTTACCACTGATGACCAGGGCTTATGCCAGTAAAGCAGTTCCCCAGCCTGTTCTGCCCAGAATTCCTCCGGAGATTCAATCGATTGGCGATAGAGCACTTCATAGCGTTCACGAGTGAGATGACTGCTCAGGGATGCAGCCTCGCTAACGGGGTATGTATTGATTTCTGACATGATGCGTTCCTGTGGTTTTTGCTTGGTATATTCTAAATCCAGTGGCGAAGAAAACAGACAGCTCGGCACACGACAAAATAATCAAACTGCAGCGAAGTTATCTGTATGACTCTTCTACAGGGGCCAGTCAGTATGCCTCAAAGCCCCAGGCTACTCAAATACCCCTGGGCTGTATGGTTAATGGGGGGAGCACTCGGGAAGGTAGCTAATTTTTCACCTGCAGGCGAACGTTATCGATCAGGCGACAGGCACCCAGATTTGCCGCAACTAAGATCACTATTGATGAATCTTGCTGGCTTGCAGGTATCAGCTCATGCGCATTGCAAATAGCCAAATAGTCAGGATCGAACCCTGCAGCAGATAGCTCCCTTACTGCTGCTTTTTCCAGTTTTCTATAGTCTCGCTCGCCCCCAACGATTTTCGAAGCCGTATCGCATAGGCACCGGTAGAGTCGCGGTGCGATTGCAACTTCGCGGTCGTCGAGATAGGCATTTCGCGAACTCAGTGCCAGTCCAGTCTCATCTCGTTCAATCTCGACACCCTGTATCTCGATATTGAACGCCAGATCGGTGACCAATCTCTGTATGAGTAGGAATTGCTGGTAGTCCTTCAGGCCGAAATAAGCTTTGTGTGGCTGCACGATATTGAACAATTTGCAGACTATTGTGGCCACCCCATCAAAATGTCCTGGCCTGCTTCTGCCGCAGTAAATCTCTGAAAGCTCGGGAATATGAATAGTAGTCGTACTGCCTAAATCGGTGCCATAGATAGCCTCTACGCTTGGAGCGAAGAGGAGATTACAGCCGGCAGCCTTTAGTTTCTCCTGATCAGTGCTGAGGCAGCGTGGATAGGCTTCCAGGTCCTCGTCCGGACCGAATTGCAGCGGATTTACAAAGATCGTACTGACGGTAAAATCACATTGCTTGACAGCGGCACTTACTAATTTGAGGTGCCCCGCATGGAGATGCCCCATTGTTGGTATCAGGCCGATGGTGTTACCGGAAGTTCGCTGTCCGGTTAACAATTCCCTGAGTTTCTCCGTTTCGGTAATGGTCAACATGGTTCTTAAGCGGGCTAATTAAAGCAATGTTCCTCGCCGGGGAAAGATGAGTTATGGACTGCTTTTACATAGGCTTCAATAGCGCCAGGTATACCGTTATCTGACTCATTTAAGAAATTTTTGACAAATTTAGGCGTGATAGGGGAAACGCCAAGCACATCATGAAGCACCATTATCTGACCAGTTGTAGCTGGTCCGGCTCCGATTCCTATGACGGGAATGCCAACCGATTCGGTAATGGTCTTAGCCAGGCTCTTGGGAACACATTCCAGGAGCAGTATGTTGGCTCCTGAAGCCTCTAGCAGCTGCGCTTCCTCAATTATCAGTTGGGCCTGTTCAGTATCTCGACCCTGAACATGAAATCCTCCGATTCGATTGACAGACTGTGGAGTCAGACCCATGTGTGCGCATACTGGTATACCACGCTCGGTG
>DMJN01000100.1:0-2195 GCA_003451715.1 Gammaproteobacteria bacterium
TGTCTCTTCCTTGTAACCCAGTTCCCCCAGGTTGGATTCATGCTTTGAGCGCGTAATTTCATACCTTGAAAAAAGGTAGAGCGATATACTTGGTAAGATAATATTGAGAATCACAATCATCAGCGCCAGGTCCTGGATTGCCAGTACCTTGTCGGCTTGGCTCGCAGTTGCACTGAATCCCACCAGGGTCAGAATCATGCCTTTGATCATGAACCCAATACCGGACATGGACTTTTGAATCAGATGTGGCCCGGCAAAGAACAAACCTTCTGATCTCTTACCTGTTTTAGTCTGGCTATCCTCAACCACATCAGCGGTCATCGAACCAACCAGGATAAATGCCAGAACACCAATGCTGGCGGAAACCAGGGAGTGAACCATCATGACCCACCAGAGTGGCCCAAACTTTTCACCATTGGGGGGCAGAATGGATATGCCGTACCAGATGTCCAGGAGCCTCAGAATGAGCAATATCGGTCCAACAGCGATGGCCAGGATAAAGAGCGTGACCGCCAGTCGCTTCTTGTCGAACCTGGCTGCCAGCGGTCCAGCCATCGCGCTGATAAACATCGCTGCCATCAAATCAATCAGTGCAAATATGGCAATATCTGAGGGCTTCCAATCCCAAAAAAAACTGTTGAAATAGAAAGTGAGGCCGCTGGTCAGGCCTACAAAAACGGCGAATACGACGCCGGCAGAAAACAGCATAAGCCAAGATCGATGATTGAGCGTATCAAGAATCTCCCGCCATATTTCCTTGAGCGTGGCAGGCACCTCAGATCTTGGTGGTTCCAGTCTTGGGATTTCCCGGCTGGTACCAATGGCAAAAATCAAACCGGTTATAAGAATTAGTCCGCTGCCCCAACGTGCCAGGGCGTGATATCCATCAAGATTATCATAGGAATCTCCCAGGAAAACTGCCTGGGTAGCCCAGTAAATTCCGGCACCGCCAATCCAGCCAAACAAGCTGCTGAGTCCATGCATCTGTGTTCTTTGTCCGTAATCCTTCGATATCTCAGCACCCAGCGCTTCCCGTGGCACCTGGTAGAAAGTCCATGCGATCCGAAGGAGCGTAATCAACAGAAAAAGCTGGCAGAACAACTGGGTTTGCGTGCTGCCAAAATCGGCCATGATGAGGAAAAAGTAACAGAGAGCGCCGGGGAGAATACCGGCATAGATATAGGGGTGCCGGCGTCCCCACCTGGATCTAGTGTAATCGGAATAGTAACCTACCAGCGGGTCAGTAATACCATCTATCGCGAGCGCCAGCGCCAGCGCAAGGCTAACCAACCAGGCTTCCAGGCCGAGGACATTATTATAGTAGTAGAACACCGGTGCGCCGAGAAAATTGCCTTTAATCGCCGGTGATAAATTCCCAATACCATAGAATATGAGACTGGACTTGCTGGCCTTTGTCGACAAGTTGGCGATCTCCCTACCCTTATTAGCCAGATGTTATAGACACAAGAGTTATGATGGCTAGCTTTTTGACAAAAATAGCTCTATTTGCTGCGAGTTGCGGAAATATAATCACCTTCATGACCTCCCCGGCAGCCTCCCTACCATCATGCGTGCAGCTAAAATGCCAGCGAACAGACCAAACAGATGCCCTTCCCAGGAGACAAAACTCTCAACAAACAGGATGTCAAAGATCAGACCCCCATAGTAGAACAGTGTAAAGAGGCTATTGCCAAAGCACAGATACTTTTCTCATACACGCCTATGACCACGAAAAATCAAAAATATCCAAAAACCAGTCCACTGACACCAATGTGATATGCCGAACGACCGAACAACCACACGCCAAGCCCGCCAACGATAAGGATGAGGAGCGTGGTTCGAAGGAACATCCATGGCCCCCTCAGCGCCACGAAAAACCCATTACCATCAGCGGGGCCGTGTTCATAATGAGATGTTCCAGGTTTCCGTGCAGGAAAGGCCGGAGCAGAATGCCCGGCAAGGTGTCAACGTGCATCCCGCGCACCCTGATTCGCACCCAGCGTCTTGCCTACGAAAAAACCGGCATCAGAATTCGTCAAACCAGTGCCTCAGCCCTCACCCATATTCCGCGTGAGCGAACTGCCTCCCTGCCACCTCTCACTGAATTCTGAACGCTCACAACCGCTCGACTGCCCCACTGTGCCGTTGGCCACGAACCACACCGCAATACCGAACATCCCTGTTATATTTCCTAT
>DMJN01000100.1:2508-4867 GCA_003451715.1 Gammaproteobacteria bacterium
TCCCTGTTATATTTCCTATCCGTACACAGGCAATCCGCGAATGAGTGCAATTCCTGTCAACGTGCGGTTGGTCGAAAAAATGGGAGCGCTATAAAACCATGGACAACCTCTGGCGTGACGAAGAAGCCAAAGCTTTCGAGCATTCCGATCTGGCCATGCGAGTCTACACATCGCGTCTGCTGGGCCGCAGTGACGATCTGGTGCTGCACGGTGGCGGCAACACATCGGTAAAGTCGCCCCGGGCCAATATCTTTGGTGAAGAAGAAGATATCCTGTTTGTCAAAGGTTCCGGATGGGATCTCAAGACCATTGAGGAACCCGGCTTTTCACCTGCCCGCCTCGCGGTCCTGAAGCGCCTTGCCGGTTTGCCGACAATGACCGACACGGAAATGACACGTGAGTTAAAAGCGTCGATGACCGACCCCAGTGCACCATCACCATCAGTGGAGGCAATTCTTCACGCGCTTATCCCCTTCAAATATGTCGACCATACGCACACAGACGCCGTCGTCGCGATCAGTAACTCGCCCGATGGCGAAACTCGCCTGGAAGAAATCTATGGCGGCTCAGTGCTTATCCTGCCCTACATCATGCCAGGCTTTGTTCTGGCAAAGCAGGTCTTCGACAAAACCAGGGGCCTCGACTGGAACAGCCTTGAGGGTATCGTTCTGCTGCACCACGGTCTCTTTACCTTTCACGATTCAGCAAAAGACAGCTACGACAAGATGATCGAGCTGGTGACACGCGCTGAAGATTACCTTCGTTCGATCAATGCATTTGATCACCTGGAGGAAGCCGACTATCAACCTCAGCCAGAAGACTACCTACGTCTGGCGCAATCCCGTCGCGCTGCCTCACAGCACTTTGGTGCACCGATGTTGACCACCTGGAAACTGGACAAAAGCAGCGTCGGTTTCTCGTCAATCAACAGCATCGACAGTATCGCGACGCGAGGACCGGTTACGCCGGATCACACGCTGCAGACAAAACGTATCGCAGCCATACTCGATGATTCCCCAGTAGACGGCATCAACCAGTTTGCAACCGAATACCTCGACTACTTCAAGCGAAACAATAATGGCGAACTGAAGTGCCTGGACCCGGCGCCACGATACGCCGTCTGGAAAGGCAGAGGCATGCTGGTGTTTGGTGCCAACATCAAACGTGCAGGTGTGATCTCAGACATCGTTGACCACACGGCAAAGGCAGTGCAATGGGGCGAAGCAATGGGTGGCTGGAAAACTCTGACAGAGGCGGAGATCTTCGAGCTGGAATACTGGGAACTGGAACAGGCGAAACTGAAACTGGCAGCGGCCAGCGCTGAATTCGACGGTAAGGTCATCGTTGTTACCGGTGCAGCCTCCGGTATCGGTAAAGCCTGCGTCGAAACATTTGCTTCGAAGGGCGCGGCTGTCATTGCCCTGGATATCAACCCCGACATCGCCACGCTCTTCGATAAGCCGGGTATCGAAGGTATCGTCTGCGACATTACCAGCGATGAATCGATTCAATCCGCTGTGGAGCAAGGTGTTACCGCTTTTGGTGGTATCGACGTTCTTGTGAGCAATGCCGGTTCCTTCCCGCCAAGTACGAATATCGAAGACATGGCAGGCGATCTGCTTGAGAAGACCATGCAGCTGAACTTCTTAGGTCACGTCGCGATGATTCGTACCTGTACGCCGTTCCTCAAACTCGGTTTTGATCCGTCCGTGATTCTCATGTCATCGAAGAATGTCCCCGCACCGGGACCTGGTGCCGGTGCCTATTCAGCAGCAAAGTCAGCCCTGACCCAGGTCGGCCGTGTCGCTGCCATGGAACTGGGTGGTTACGGCATTCGGGTCAACATGCTGCATCCCAATGCCGTATTCGATACCGGCATCTGGACAGAAGAAGTCCTGAGAAAGCGCGCAGAGAGCTATGGGCTCAGTATCGAAGAATACAAGACCAACAACATTCTTAAGGTGGAAATCACTTCACACGATGTGGCTGCACTTGTCCTCACACTTTGCGCTCAGAGCTTTTCGAAAACGACGGGTGCGCAGGTGCCGATCGATGGAGGCAATGATCGGGTTATTTAGCGCAGCAAGGAGTAAATGACTGGGCGCAGTGCGACTGCGACGCCCTCGGAGCATACTAAGAATTGACCGCCTTTGCTCACGCATACGAATTGTACATTCTGAGCCGCGCTCGGCCTGCAGATCTTCGACAAACCGCCCTTCGTCGAGATTTGCTTCAATATCAGTGCTGCGCAAAGCTGAGGCAGGAATCGAGAAAAAAACAGAAATGCTGCAATGGTTTTGGCGAACTATTGATGCTGATCTATGCATGTACTCATTGTGTATGACGTCAGCCCATATGG
>DMJN01000182.1:0-454 GCA_003451715.1 Gammaproteobacteria bacterium
CATTGCAAGAAACATGATCAAGGCGGCGCAGTAGATTTAAACCCAGAGTGTGCCAAGTTCAAAGTGAGGCAAATATGGACAAGATTGAAAGTATCTTAGTTGTGGTTAATCCCACTGTAGACCGGGATTTCGCCATAGACAAAGCCAAACAAATTGCTAATGTGACCAGTTCTCGAGTCAGATTCTTCATTAATAACCCTAATACCCTGAGCGATCATTCCTATATTTATGAGGGCATCGATGGAAAATTTTTTGAACCCAGCGGCGACTCTATGAACAACACTATCATAAATTGCTGGAGCATCTGGTAGAAGAGTTCAGCGCCGACAACATCGAGACGTCTACAGCGTTCACCGAGCAACATCATCTCGCCGAATCAATTATTGCTCAGGCAGATGAATACAAACCAGACCTGATATTGAAAAGCACCCACCATCACAGTTTGATCGAGCGA
>DMJN01000182.1:829-1047 GCA_003451715.1 Gammaproteobacteria bacterium
CGCCACTGTTATTGGTCAAACCAGGTTTCTGGAGCGACGATGGTAGTGTAGTAACTGCAGTAGATCCGCTGCATAGCAAAGCAGCACAAAACAAACTTGACCACGTGCTGTTAGCGGGAGCGGAGTTTGTCGCCAGGACATTTAACTTTAAACCCTGTGTATTTCACTCTTACTACCCATTTGTTAGCACGATATTCCCCATGGGCGGCGAATCCAAG
>DMJN01000182.1:1090-7286 GCA_003451715.1 Gammaproteobacteria bacterium
CACCATCACAGTTTGATCGAGCGATCGCTGATTACCAATACCGACTGGCGATTGATTCGCAAATGCCTCACGCCACTGTTATTGGTCAAACCAGTTCTCTGGAGTGACGATGGCAGTGTAGTAACTGCAGTAGATCCACTGCATAGCAAAGCAGCTCAAAACAAACTTGACCACGTGCTCTTGGCAGGAACGCAGTTTGTCGCCAGGATATTTAAGTTCAAACCCTGTGTTTTCCACTCTTACTACCCATTTGTCAGCACGATGTTCCCCATGGGCGGCGAATCCAAGGAACACCTCGATCGAATTCGCCAGCATCATGCCGAGCAATTAAATGAATTGATCGAAGGCTATGATTTTGCCGATGACGGCATTGAATTAAGTGAAGGCGATCTGGTCCCAGAGCTCACTCTCTATCTGCAATCGGTACAGGCCAATATCCTGGTGATTGGAGCGCTCTCAAGAAACGTAATCGAGCGAGCGATAATAGGTAATACGGCTGAAAAAATCCTGGAAGACTGCCCCTGCGATGTGCTGGTGCTAAAATCCTGAACCATCACTTCACCGGACTGATATAACGCCCATTGCACCCGAATAGTCGTGATTTGCATAGACATCGATGAAATCTAGTATCGAACGCAACCTGAAACAGCAGGTCAACGATGTGATTTTCGGCTACGAATCCCGTGCCGGTAAACTCTTCGATGTGGTGCTGATCTTTATGATCGTAATCTCCGTATCGGCGGTGCTCTTCGACTCAGTTGACTCTTATCATGATCGATACGGTGAGATATTGTTACAACTTGAATGGTTCTTTACCATTCTGTTTACTATCGAATATATTCTGAGGCTTTACAGCACCGAAAACCTGAAACGTTATGTCTTTAGCTTCTACGGACTAATCGATCTGTTTTCAATCTTACCCACCTACATCGCACTCATATTTCCAATCGCCCAGCCCCTTATCGTGATTCGTATCATGCGAGTCCTACGCATCTTTCGAATCCTCAAGTTGTTCCGCTACATGGGTGAGGCCAATCTACTTTATACAGCGCTGATACAGGCAAGGCGTAAAATTTTTGTTTTTCTATTTACAGTTTTCACATTGATTGTAATTTTTGGCGCGCTGATGTTTATCATCGAAGGGCCAGAAAATGGTTTTAATAGCATTCCCGAATCGATCTACTGGGCTATCGTTACCATTACTACCGTCGGTTATGGCGATACATCCCCGCAAACCCCAGTAGGCCAATTCGTGGCAGCACTCGCGATGATTTGCGGCTACGCGATCATTGCTGTTCCCACCGGAATTATTGGCGCAGAGCTAATGAATGAATTTCAGCATCGCAGTCGAAGCGCTACCGTCGATAAGCGAAAATGCGTTAGCTGCAAAGCCACCGGTCATGACCTGGATGCCCGCTATTGTAAGTACTGCGGTAATCTGATTCACACGGACTAGGGATCCTCTGAACGAAAAAACCCGAATCATGCAATTCGGGTCTTCTGTTTTCTTCAGGCGCTGGATTTCTGACGATTTAGTCTAATCAGATACTGCTGGTTTCAATATTAAAATATCTGTTTTGACATAATCCAGTACTGTTTCCGCTGTACTACCAACCAGAGCTTCGGAAATCCTCGATCTCGAAATCGCCCCCATTACCAGCATGTCAGAACTAATCTGTTCACCATAGTGCTGCAAGGCATCGATTGGGGTCTCATCGATAAGATGTAGATGACTGGCGTCGAAGTCATAGCCCGACATCAGTTCCCTAAATGCATTTTCATGCTCTTCCTTGATAGCACCGGCAGCCGCAAAGGGCCTTGCGGTTTCAGCATAGGCATGAACGATATGAAACTCACCCCCTATTTGTTTGCTGAGGGAATCCGCCGCTTCGATGATCTGATTATCCAGTCGCAGTGGTTTGTGATGGCTGTGCATTGGATCAACTGCCGCCATCATAACGATTGGATCTCCCCAATCCGCATCCTTGACAAGCAATAGCGGAATCGGGCAATGCCTGACCAGTTCCCAGCTTTCATGCGTAAGGTGATGGTGACCAAGCTTGGCATAGGCTCGACAATGCTGAATCAGGATATCGGTTCTGAACTCAAGCGCCATTTTGACTATCATCTCGTAGCGCGGATGGGCCCAACCGACTTCACAACTAATCTTGTAACCATCATCCCTTAATCCTGCCACCAATTCTTCCATGGTTTGCGTCAGGCGATCGCAGTACTCCTTTCGAAGCATGGTATAGTCGTAGCCGATGCTGCGAAAGCCGTGTGAGAGATATCGCTCGTAGCCAACACTAATCAACTTGATCTCTGCCGAATCCTTATCCTTAATCAGCCGCAGTGCTTTTCGCAACTCGATAGGCAAGCCATCTGACGCATTTGAAAAATCTTCATTTGCGTCAATAACAACCATGATTCGTTCAATTGTATTCATCTACGTAGTGCCTCGTTCCATCATTACCATAATTCCAGCCGGATCAACGAAGTCGCATTATGGCAAGTCGTTGGCAGCGTATCAATATCGACATTTCCGAGCTATTGAGGCCAGCCACTATTCGGCACATTCGATACAGCTGTCCGTGTATGGAATGGCTTGCAATCGTTGCGCTGCAATTTCTTCTCCACAATGAGCACACAGTTCGTAGACATCTTCCTCTATGCGGTGCAAGGCGTTATTAATTTGAGCAATCTCTTCTTTAGCTTCGGCCTCAAGCGCCCTTACTAACTCATCGTTCTCGGTCTGTTTTACCTGCTCATTAAAATTAGGGCTCACCGGCTCATCTCTATGGTAAGTGTGTTTGTGAGTCCGCTCCACGCGAGACTCCAACTCGGCTTTGCGCTCGAGTAAACTGGTCTTGATTGCTTCACTCTCCATATCCGGCCTCACTAAAATAGTCATTATATCGACATAGTCAAATGTACGTTGGCTGGGAATAATGCATGTTGACTCAAGTCAAGTCTGAATGAGCCTGTCTGCAGATTAACTCTACCCTCCCCACGCAGAGTTTCAAGCTCTTAACGCTACACACAGAAAGGATTCTCGGCGGAAAATCGCCGCTTTAGCCCCAGAATGCCATTTTCTGGCTGTTTCCCCGCTCCTTAGATCATATTTTCGGTCTATACAAGATTGCCCTTGACATGAGTCAATCAGCTATTCAAGGATTACAGGTCTAATGATGATAGACAGTAACACAGCGCCTGCGACCCACACCTGAAAAGGAGGAGGTACGTCCTATGTACAACAAGATACTCGTTGCTATTGACCTTTCCAATGACTCACAGAAAGTGATAGATACCGCCGTGCGGATGGCCGGCGATGCCAGCAAACTACACCTGGTGCATGTAGTAGAACCAGTCGCCGCTGCATACAGTATGGATATCTATGCTGTAAACATCAGCGAACTACAGCAGGAAGCGATAAATTTTGCCGAACAGAGGCTGGAAAAAATTGGCAATGATATTGGCGTGATGAGCGGTAATGCTCACACCCTGCTCGGCGCACCTGCCCCTGAAGTTCGCAATCTGGCCAGTGAAATTGGTGCCGATGCGATTGTGATGGGTAGCCACGGACATTCCGGATGGAAAATTCTGCTCGGTTCTACCGCCATTAAAGTGCTACATGGCGCCACCTGCGATGTTCTCACAGTGCACGTTGCTCAGGAAGAGTAGGAATCCTCTGAACAAGAGCCTCTTTGGGACTGAAATTCTTCTAAAGCAGAATTTTGCTAAGAGCAGGCATCTGATCGGGCTTAATGACCAGCACGTCACATTCGAGACGATCCAGCGCTTTCTCTGCAGTATTACCGATCAGAATACGGTCGAATCTTGATCGCGATACTGCTCCCATCACTACGCAGCTGGCGTTCAATTCGACAGCCAGATCTGGAAGTGCATGTACGATATCTTGATTGGTCCAGTGGCAATTGGATTTAGGTACGTTGTGAGTCTTGATCAGCTTGTTGAGTTTCTCGTCTTCCTTTTCAGCATCAGCCGCTAATGGGTAAACACCAGAAAGTGGTGGTATCCAGGCAGAATGGATCAGGTATACGTCACCTGCAGAAATGGCAGCTAATGAGATCGCACTACTCACGATCTTATTATCCAGTGTGGCAGGTTTATCGTGTACATGATCGGGATCGACCGATGCAATGAAAACCGGCTTTAATTCCCACAGGTGACTCTTTACCAGCAGCAGAGGGACAGGACAATAGCGCACCAATTCCCAATCATCATTGGACAGCAACAACCTGGAGACCTTACTGTGATGACGAGTACTCTTGATTACCAGAGATGGCTTGGTGTCATTTGTGCGTGCGACGATTTCGCCATAGGGCGGATTGCCCCAGGCTGTTGAAACCGACACTTCCAGCCCCTGAGCGCGCAAGGGTTCCGCCAGTTCATTCAATTCCTTGATACGCTGATCACCATGCTCGTAGCGAAGTTTCTGCGCCTGAATGGGATCGAAGTAATAGCCATCTTCCAGATAGGTACCACATTCGGCCGTCATCAGCTCTAATTCAGAATCAGCATACTTGGCAAGCTGCATAGCTTTTTCCAAGGCCGGCTGTTCATCGGCATCCGGTTCGATAATGACCAGTATCCTGCTAAGCTCCAACATGAGTAAGGATTCCCCAGAGTATTTACCCAGTGCCGTGAATTGTAAATTTACTGAGCGCTAGCAAATTAATCTAAATCAATATTCTGCGTCCGGAACCAGGCATTTTCGCTGTAAGCCCTTTAATTCCGCACCTTTTGACCCACTACAGGCCAAATACACGATTGTTGGTGTAACAATTTGTTTCCGTCTTGTTTCCGTCTGGCAGGCTCTAAAATTGTGTGAAGAGGCGAATAATGGCAAACTAGCGCGATGCTTAGAAGGAGTTTTCCATGAGCCCTGCAGCCGTGACGAGTGACAGTACTGAAGAAAATGAGGAGAATATTGCGATTCAGCATTCTCCTTCGGCACGCAAACTTTGCCCTCACAATACAAATATTTCCTGTGCGAGTTGCCGACTAAATGAATTGTGTCTCCCGATAGCTCTGAACAAAGCCGAAGTTCATCAGCTCGATGAAATCGTCGAACGTAATCGCCCCTACAAGAAAGGCGATCATCTATATCGGCAAAGTGATGAATTCAAGTCAGTTTACGCAGTACGCTCCGGCAGTTTTAAATCCTATGTACTCAGCGATACCGGCCAGGGCCGGGTTACTGGATTTTTCCTGCCAGGAGAAATTATTGGTATGGATGGCATTGCCAGTAAGCACTATGCAAATTCAACCCAGGCGCTGGAGCACTCTTCCATCTGTGAAATCCCTTTTTCACAATTGGAGAAACTGAGTCACCAATTACCCAATCTGCAACACCATTTCTTTGCCATTATGGGTAACGAAATCGCCAAAGACCAACAAATCCATACTCTGCTAAGTAGCTACACAGCAGAAGAACGTACGGCCTCATTTCTACTCGGCTTGTCGAGCCGATACGCCCGTGTGTCTCTATCTCCTTCTCGATTTCTGTTACCAATGACCCGCAGCGATATAGGTGAATACCTCGGCCTGACCGTTGAGACGGTGAGCCGTATCTTCACTGCTCTACAGCGCAAGAGACTCATAGAAGTCAACAATCGCGAGATAGAACTGCTGGAGATAGACACTCTGCGTGAAATCATCGGAGTTAACTAAGACACGTCTGTCTGGCACAGCTTGAATGAGCAGAACTGAATCACCGTTTCCTCGACTGCTTGAGCCGCTAGACCTTGGCTTCACTACCCTGAACAACCGCGTATTGATGGGTTCCATGCATACTGGCCTGGAAGATATCCCTGACGCGCATCAGCGCATGGCGGCTTTCTATGGTGAGCGGGCTGCCGGGGGTGTGGGCCTGATCGTGACCGGCGGTTTCATGGCAAGCAAGCATTGCTTACCGGAAGGAGCCGAGCCCCTATTTCGAATTCCGGGTGAAATCGACAAGCACAAATTAATTACAGGCGCTGTACACCGGGAAGCCGGCAAGATTTGTCTGCAAATCTTGCACACCGGGCGTTACTCGAGAACGGAAAACTTAATCGCTCCATCTCCCATAAAGTCTCCCATCAATCGCTTCGTTCCGCTTCAAGCAAGCCAGCAGACTATCGAAGAAGAAATCCAGTCCTTTGTCGACTTCGCCGAATTCTGCCAGAAGGCC
>DMJN01000022.1 GCA_003451715.1 Gammaproteobacteria bacterium
CCACGCGACATTTCGCGCTCGAAGACCAGGCCGCCATCGACACTGTAGATACCGACCCCCACGTCTGGATCGTCCGACGTGCCAATTGCCTGGTCCTCCAGTCTATATTCCGTGTGCTTGTATTTCGCCGTGCTGCGCAGGAACCAGCCCGGATTTTCCAGGGACCAGTTGATCTCCGGTTCAAGGTTGATTCTCTCGCCATTAGCCAGGGCTCCGTTTGCCAGCTGGGTTGCTGAGAGCCGCGCTTTGTCGAGGTTGCGATCGAAGGAGGTAATCTCGCCACGTATGCCTACTCGAAAACCGGCTGCGAGATAAGTATCGCTTTCGAAATGAAATTGCGGCAGGCGGTCGTAGGGAAGGCTGAGGCTTGCAGCAGAGATAAAGGGATCGATAACCTGAATGCGCTGCACATTGACCCCGGCACGCAGATACTCGGAATAAAAATTTAACGCACCCCGCCTGTTGAGATGGGTTCGGCTGGTCAGATTGAGCCCATTGCTGCCCAGGTCGTAGAAATAATCATCATCGCTTACTGAGTTATAGTCGACAAAAGTCGTGAAGTTGCGACCAATCCGCCCGGAATGCTCATAGCCAATAAACCACCGATCTTCCCTTGGAGGTGAATCCGAGCCAGGGATATTTACCGTGGCAGGATCGAATAAATTATCCCCGGACAGGCTCGACAAATTAAGGGTATTCATCGACCAGGAGGCCAGGTAACGCGCCTCGATTCCTACCATGGTGCCCCGGTCAGAGATGTGTCTGGGTGACAGGGTGGCATCGTAGTGCGGAGCCAGCTTGAAATAATAAGGCAACTCAAAATCGAAGCCGCCACTGCGCGTCGATCCGGTACTGGGTGCCAGGAATCCGGAGACACTTTCATCACCCAGCGGAAAGGGTAGGGTAAAGGGGTAATAAAAAATCGGAACATCTCCGAGCCGCAGCTTTACATTGCTGGCATAGCCACGATTCTCAGTCTGATTCAGGGTGATGGCGTCCGCTTCCAGTTTCCAGAAATTGCTGCCGGGATCACAGCGGCTGAATTCGCCGTTCTCGATGCTGACTACACCTGAGTCACTGTTGTAGATGATACTTTCCGCCTGGCCATGAGCGCCATAGTCGTGCAGTACATATTGGGCAGAGGTAATGCTATTGGCATTGTTGTCGCGGTCGATGAAAGCAGATGTCCCCAACAGCAGTAAGCCAGGCTCCCTGAATTCCACGTTGCCGTTCATCAGGATAGTATTGGTCTCGCGGTCGATTCTGGTAGTGTCGTCGTTGACAACGGTGCGGTAGCCCTGCTGCACTACGACGTCACCGTCAATGTTGATCAGGTTCTGAGAGGGTTGTTCTAATCCAGTATTGAATCTTAACAGTGTTTCCGCAGTAGCGGGATCTGCATCGTTATCACTGACACCCACGCTTGGATCGATAAAGGCTCCACAACAATTTCTCGGCACTGCCTGTAACTGCTCTGCCGTCAGCGACTCTCTCGGAATCCAGTCTAGTTCATGGTCCGATACCGGAACCACGATTTCCAGGGGGTCGATCACCGGCTCAGTAATTCCCGGTTGTAGGGCAGTGCTTTCCTGCTCACGGGGTAGCTGATCTGGAACTGTCACTGGGTCGGCTTCATCTTCGGTCCGGGATTCTGGTGCCCCTGGCGGTGGTTGAACCTCGGCCTGGGGCGCCTGCCGTAGCACGGCATTATCGCTGTTATAGCGATTGGTCTCGTCGGCAGTGTTGCCCGATGTTGTTGGTCCGGTACTGTCACAAATCCAACCATCTCCGGCGGTATTAGGCCGGCAGGTGTATACAGGCAGTTGCGCATGGGCAGATTCTGGAACCGTGGTGAGTGCCAGGCCGGCGCTCAGCAGCAGTGATATTTCGGAGCACAGCAGGCGTTTTCTAAACAACATGGCTTCCTGAGCCCCCTGCCGTGATAGAAGACGCGATAAGAAATGCGGGGTTCAGTGCAATAAAAAGTCTGATAAAGGTGATAAACAATTCTTTGTTGAAACCGACTAACAGGTTGTGAAAACTGTCTGCAAGCTTAAAACCCAAATCCCTGGCCGTGCCTGGGCTCGCTGCAGGGGCATAATAGTTCATCGCAGTAGGAATTCAAAGAGACCCTGAGAATGGGATCTTTATGCCGGATTAATGGAAATGACAGATACCCGACGCGATCAGTTAAGAGACTGGGCAAATGCTGAGCTGGGTAAGTTGTTGCCCGGTATCCGCACGCCCCTCGAGCTTGAAATAGTAAGCGGCGATGCCAGCTTTCGCCGCTATTTTCGTGCCAGGGCCGAGCATGACGGGTTGAGCGCCCAATCCTTTATCGCAGTCGATGCGCCTCCCGACAACGAAGACAGCCGCAGGTTTGTCAGTATCTGTAAACTGTTTGGTGACGCCGGCGTCATTACCCCCAGAGTTTTCGCCGCTGAATATGAGCTGGGGTTCATGTTGCTGGATGATTTTGGTGACACAATCTATCTCGATGAATTGCTCAGTGCTCAACAGCAGGGTCGGATGGATGAAGTCGATCGCTTGTATGGCCATGCCATCGACGCGTTGCTATCTCTGCAGGCCAATGTAAATAAAGACAGACTCAATCCTTATGACCGGAATGAACTGCATCGAGAAATGGCGCTCTTCGAAGAATGGTTCTGCGTCAAATTTCTGGGACTTCGGCTCGATGACGAGAGTCGTGAACTGATAGCCGAGACGCTTCGATATCTGGAGGACCAGGCAATAGCGCAACCGGTGGTTGCCGTGCATCGCGACTATCATTCCAGGAATTTGATGATTTTGGATTCACAGAAATTCGGCGCCGATTGCGGGCCCGGCATTATCGATTTTCAGGATGCAGTGAGCGGTGCCTATACCTATGACCTGGTGTCCTTGCTAAGAGACTGTTATGTGCGCTGGTCTCCTGAGCAGGTGGATAATTGGGCCCTGACTTACCTGCAACGCGCCATCGAGATGGGCATTATCGAGCCAATCGAGTCTCAGCAATTCCTCCAGCACTTCGATCTAATGGGGCTGCAGCGAAATTTGAAGGTCATGGGCATCTTCGCCAGGTTGGGCATTAGGGATAATAAACCGCGCTATCTGGCCGATATTCCTCTGGTGATCCATTACTTTTTAGAGGTAAGTCAGCGATATGGGCCATTGACCCCGTTTGTGGATTGGTTCAAGCAAGCCGTCCTGCCGCTCGCGAAGACTAAACTCAAGCTGGACTACTAATGCGCGCAATGATTCTGGCGGCCGGGCTGGGCAAACGTATGCAGCCCCTGACCGACAAGCAGCCCAAGCCACTCTTGAAAGTTGGTGAGAAGACTCTCATCGAACATCAGATAGAGCGACTGGTTGCCGGTGGTGTTACCGGCGTCGTCATCAATCACTTCTACCGCGGGTCCATGATCGAAGAGGCTCTGACAGATGGAGCGCAGTTTGGTATCGATATAGCCTATTCCAGGGAAGCCATACGATTGGACACCGCCGGTGGCATCATTAAGGCCCTACCCAAGTTGAAAGACGAAAGCTTCATCGTGGTAAATGCCGATATCTGGACCGACTTCGATTATTCGGCGCTCGAACCGCTCGATGGCGAAGACCGGCTAGCTCACCTGGTGTTGGTGGAAAATGCCGAACACCATCCCCATGGGGATTTCTATATCGACGATGCGGGCCGCGTGCATGAAGACCACAGCGCACGAGATCAACGCCTCACCTTCAGTGGCATCAGTGTCATGCATAAGAATCTCTTCTCCGGCTTACCGGTTCAGCCACGCTCCACGATTCCTTTGTTACGGGAAGCCATGTCCCAGGATCGAGTTAGCGGGGAAGTGCACGCGGGATTATGGATTGACGTGGGTACGCCTGAACGTCTGCAGGAGGTTAATGCCTTGCATACTCAGGAAGCGGGAGACTGATTCTTGCTGGCACTTCTGCGCAACCGAGCCTACAAACAAGCGATCATGGAGCGCCTCAACGGTAGTGATCCCGAAGCCTGTGTACCGAATGGCGGTCGTACGCAGCAACTGTTCACAATGGCTCTGTTTGCGGTAATGGGTAGAGTCTCGAAACTCGATGGACTGGTCTCTGAAGATGAAATCAACTTTGCCTCGTCGATTATGCAACAGATGGGCTTCGATACTTTGCAGCGGCAGGAGGCCATAAACTATTTCGACCAGGGTAAGCAACTGAATACGGATGTTATGCAATGTGTACAGGACCTGCTCAGAGTGATCGGCTCACGCAGTGAGTTGGCGCAATTGTTTCTGCGCATTCAATGCCGCCTCGCCTACTCCAAGGGTGAACTGCGATTGAAGGAGAAGATACTCCTGAGGGACGTGGCAGAAGTGCTGGGCTATGACAAGACAGAATTTCTGGATATGTGCAGAGATTTACAGCGCCATGCCGACTTCTGGCAGCCCCGTAGCGGGGGCTTTCTCAGAAATGCCTATGGCATGTTACAGCTGGAGCCGGATGTGGAGGACGGTGAGATTCGGCGCGCCTATCTGCGCCTGATGTCTCGCTACCACCCGGATAAGTTGATCAGGGAA
>DMJN01000010.1 GCA_003451715.1 Gammaproteobacteria bacterium
GCGACAACCTACACTACCTTTGTGCCCCGAATTGCCCGCCAGGGTATCGGCAACTTTTTCAGCAACATCAATGACATTAACGTCTTTGTAAACGACCTGTTGCAACTGAAATTCGACGATGCGCTATCGGATTCCGGGCGCTTCCTGATCAACTCCTCCGTGGGACTGGGAGGATTAATCGATGTTGCCTTCAATTTCGGACTTAGGAAAAACGAAGAGGATTTTGGACAAACCTTTGGCCGCTGGGGAGTGCAGAGCGGCAACTATGTGGTCTTGCCGGTGTTCGGTACCAGTAATGTCCGGGATGCATTTGGATTGGTACTGGATACTCTGCTTAATCCTTTTCAGTATCTGGGCGATGACTCCCTCTGGATTAGCATGTTTCTCCTTGAAGAAATCGATAATCGCGCCTCCTTATTGGCGCTGGATGAATTGGTTAGCGGTGACAGGTACCTGTTTTACCGTGAAGCCTATATTCAGAACCGGATATACCTACTTAACGACGGCCAGATTGAAGACGAATTCGGCGACTTTTGAGAGTTAGGAACCCTCTACAGACCAACTCAGCTGGACCTGTTGCGAACTTTAAGTTTCGACTTGATAAAGTCGCTATGGGTCACATAGATTAGCTCAGAAATCTTCCTGATCAGGTGATCCTCATACTTATCGAGATGCTCGTCCGAGAACGCGATGCGCCACATGTTCTCGATCAGTAGAACTTTCTGTTCGTAGTTGTACGCATCATTAATAAGGCGAGTGAATTCATACAGTGAAGTGGCTTGTTGAGATTGAGTATGGGCGAGTTCAATCAGCTGATCCAGATCCTCGTCGGAAACCTTAAGACAGTCCTGCAGTACTTTCAGGAACTCATCTGTTTCTCGCTGGTCCAGCTCGTGATCGGAGTTCATTACCTCGATGAGTAGAGCAGCGCAGGCCAGATCTGTCTTACTCAGGTCGATAGCCGGGTCCACCGTATCTTCCTGTGCAAGCTTATTGTCAAAAAAGCGTTTAATAGCATCCAGCATGATAAAACCCGAGCGCGTGCGGCTGTTTATAATGCCATATCAGCGCACATAAGCAATGGCATCCAGGAGCACACTTATCCCGGCGTCTTTTTGCCAACTGTTTTCACTCAAGTGACGGCGATAGAGCTTGCTGCCTTTCTCGCCTCTGAATAGTCCGAGTAGATGTCGTGTCATGTGCTTAAGGGGAGTTCCCCTGGACAGTTCCGCTTCGATATAGGGCAGGTAAGCTTGCAGGTAATCGACACGAGACTTTTCTGGTACAGCTTCACCAAAGAGAGCGCTGTCTACTTCATGCAGGATGTAGGGGTTCTGGTAAGCCTCTCTTCCCAGCATGACACCATCCACCCGCTTAAGGAGTTCATGTGCAGATTCCAGGGAAGTGATGCCCCCATTTATAACGACATCTAAGGTAGGAAACCGGCCTTTCACGGCAAACACTCTTTCATAGTCCAGCGGTGGTATGTCTCTGTTCTGCTTCGGGCTAAGCCCTTGAAGAAAAGCTTTTCTGGCATGAATAATGAACGTCTCGCAGCCCGCGCTCGCAACCGTTTCGATAAAATGCATCAGCTCGCCCTCTGAATCCCGGTCATCGATACCAATACGGCATTTAACTGTTACCGGAATATCGACTGCGCCTTGCATGCTGCCTATACAACTTGCGACGAGCGGAGGATCTGCCATCAGGCAGGCACCGAAAGCCCCAGACTGCACCCGATCACTGGGACATCCCACGTTCAGATTTATTTCATCAAATCCGCCGCGCTGTCCCAATTCGGCCGCACGAGCGAGTTCGTCAGGGTCGCTGCCACCCAGCTGTAAGGCGACTGGATGCTCACTGGGATCGTGTTGCAGCAGGTAGTTAGCATCGCCATACCGTAGCGCCGCGCTGGTGACCATCTCTGTGTACAGCAATGCTCTATTACTGAACTGGCGAAGAAACACGCGATCGTGACGATCCGTCCAATCCATCATGGGAGCCACACAAAAACGGTGTTCAATCATCACATCGGTTACTAAGTTGCCCAAGAGCATTAGCTGATTCCTGATGCAGTATTAAGCTAATCGCTTAATGCAAGTCAAGCCGGGAAGCGCAGCAGCCGTGAGTAAACTGAGATGCAGCGAAGCCGCCAGATGGGAATTAGCGATGATTCGCGTATAATCGAGCGCCTATAACTTTTAATAACCTTGATGCTGCCAGTACCCACGCATGAGTCAAATCAGAACCAGAATTGCCCCTTCGCCAACCGGCGATCCTCACGTTGGTACTGCCTATATTGCATTATTTAATCGATGTTTTGCTCGTCAACAGGGTGGCAAGTTTATCCTGCGAGTCGAAGATACCGATCAACACCGGAGCACGACCCAGTCGGAACATGACATTCTGAATTCCCTGAATTGGCTTGGGCTGACCTGGGACGAAGGACCTGATTGCGGCGGCGACTTCGGGCCCTATCGACAGAGTCAGCGAAGTGATATATACCGCCAGCACATAGATCAATTGCTAGACAAACGGAAGGTGTTTCGATGTTTTTGTTCTAGTGAAAGGCTCGATCAGATCCGGCAGCAGCAGAAGGATAAACAGCAACCTGGTTACGACGGA
>DMJN01000269.1 GCA_003451715.1 Gammaproteobacteria bacterium
CGAACCGATTGCAGCCGCTTTAAGTTATCTACACCATAATCCCGGGGCTACAGAGCAAACATTACTGGCAGTAGATTTCGGGGGTGGCACCTTGGATCTTTGTATCCTGAAACGATCGCAGTCTCACTTCTCCGTGGTTGCCACCCATGGTATCGGACTGGGCGGGGATCACATCGATCAACTGTTATTCAGAGAACTGCTGTTTCCCTTATTAGGCAAGGGCGAACGATGGCGCCGCGCCGGAGAAGATCGCGAAATCGAAACACTGTTTCCTTTCGAAGAGTATGAAGGTTTTCTGCTCAACTGGGCGGTCAGCTATATGTTGAACCAGAACAAGTACACCTCACCGTTGATGCAGCGAATCCAGTACGGAGACGCGGCATCGGCCAAGTTCCGACGACTGTACGATCTTATCAAGAGCAACCATAGCTATCTGTTATTTCAGTGCCTGAAAGAAATGAAAGCCACACTCTCGGATCAACAAGAGGCAAAACTGGACATACCCGAACTAGACATCGAACTGCTCATTACACGACAGCAATTCGAATCAATAATCGCTGAGATTTTAGCAAAGTTTGAGAAAGCAGTTGCCGATGTATTGAAAATCGGCAGGCTTACCACAAATGATATCCAGCTGGTTATACGCACAGGGGGTTCTTCGCTGATACCCGCTGTCAAGCGTATTCTGGATAATCAGTTCCAGGGCATGGTAATCGAGCACGATCCATTCACCAGCGTGGCAGCAGGGCTTGCAATAGCAGAATACTTCGAACTCGGCAACACCAGGGATCCCCTGAACAAGTCTATGACCGCATAGCAAGCTGCGCATTCCAGGCTGTTTTTAGCTAGTGTGGCGGTGTACAAAATGTCACAATAAAGTAGAACTTGCGCTAACACACTAAACTGAGACTGCCGATTTTATCCAGTTCTTGTAATCTCCCGACATGGACCTGATTCTGTACGCCATTCCTTTCTTTTTCCTGCTGATGTTTGTAGAGATCGGTTATGGCCTGCTGCACCATCGCAATACTTACCGCATTAACGACACTATCAACAGCCTTTCGATGGGCAGTTTGAGTCGCCTGCAGGGATTGGTGATCCTGGGAATCTCCGGTGCAATCTACGAAACCATTGTGACTAACTATCGTCTGGTACAACTAGCCGACGATCAGCTATGGATCTGGATTAGCTGTTTTATCCTGTACGACCTGGCCTACTACTGGAAACACCGCCTCGGGCATGAGATAGCGATCTTTTGGGGATCCCATATCGCCCACCATCAGAGCGAAGATTTCAATCTGGGAACTGCGCTACGACAAACCAGTATCGACTTCTACAGCTTCCTATTTTACCTGCCCTTTTTCGTACTCGGTTTCCCTGCCGAGATGCTGTTTACGGTGGTCAGTCTCAATCTTATTTACCAGTTCTGGGTGCACACAGAACACGTTGCAAAACTTGGAGCACTGGAATGGATCTTCGTGACACCTTCCAATCATCGTGTACATCACGCCCGCAATAAGATCTACGTCGATCGCAACTACGGTGGTGTGTTCATTATCTGGGATCGATTGTTTAACAGTTTTCAGGAGGAGATGGATGAGGAGCCTGTCATCTTCGGGCTCAGAAAGCCGCTGAATAGCTGGAATCCGGTTTGGGCAAATGTTCACGTGTACTGGCGCCTGATAAAAGATTTTGTCAAAGCACCCGGCATCGGAAATAAATTTCTAATCTGTTTCAAACCACCAGGGTGGCAACCACAGGGTATGGAGAGTTCCTGCAGGCTAAAGAGAGCGACTGCCGACCTGACATCACGGTTTGACCCCAGGTTCTCAACCTTCTGCGAGTACTACACGCTGGTGCAGTTCATCATAACAGTCGTCTTTAGTCTAACTCTCTTAATCTATAGTGCCGAGCTGGATTATAGAACTACTGCATTAGCGGTGGCCTATCTCACCTACAGTCTCTATGTACACGGAGCCTGGCTTGAAGGTCGGTCTCATGCATTCAGGCAAGAATTGCTGAGACTGACGCTGTTGATACTCGGTATTCAAGGATTCACGCTCGGCCCGCTATTGTTAACTACTATAAGCAGCTTTGCCGTGCTTTCACTAGTAATCGTTGGTGTATATGGCAACGGCAAGTTGCTGATCGAGCCGTCCAAAAAGCTGCAATACTGAAGTGGAACCAGTGTAATCCCACCGCATAATCCCTTAGCTACCGCTATAACCTGGCCTCGTTGACGACTACCTCCACTTCGGTTGTTCCCATGTTCTTGAGTGTGAAGGCACTCTCCGGGTCTCGCCACCTCCAGTCACCCATCGCTGCCAGCTCTTCCGCGATACCGTCGGCGCGACTGACATGAACCTTCCCTTCCGTCACTTGAATCACCACAGTTGGATTGAAATGGGTCTGAGAGTCAGTTTCCTCACCCGGCTGAAGACTAATCCGATAGGAGCGAAACCATTCATTTTCGTAGCCTGGTTCGGCGCTGATGCCGGTTGGCCTTCCCGATCTCAGGTCCGTCAAGCCTGGACCGTAATTTGACATGGCGAGGATGCGCAACAAATTGGGTCCGGCATTGGACACCGCGTGGGTGAAGTTGCGTTCCACATAACTAGTTTCACCGGATACTCTACCGTACGCAGGACCCTGTCCACTACTGATGAAAGTAAACATCATTGCCGAGTCGTGCAGATGAGGAAAGGAGATATCGCCTGGATTGATCTGCACGTCCAGCAGATACACATCGCCTTCTTGACGGACCGTTCGATGCCGGGGCTCCTGCAACACATGCACAATCTTCATCTCTCTGAAATCTTGTGCAGTCGACAGGAAAGGCAGCAGACCAAGCAGTGCCAGAATCAAAATAAGTACCGAATTACGCATCATCAATATATTGTATTTGTACATGGTTCACCCCGGTTGGATTTACTGGCAACAGAGGTTAAATCCGATTCAGGGAAAACTCCAGCAAAAGCTGGCCATTTTCGGAATCTCTTAACTCGAATTGTGCCCGATAAGCCCTGCCGAGCGCCTCGGTGAATGTCGTACACTCTTCGAGGTTAATATGCACTTATACATAAGGAAGAAACAAGAATAGATCGAGAAGGCGACACATAACAAGCTGATACTGGTTACGGGGTTCACCTTATTCTATGGGAAGGAAGTAGAGAAATTTCATCATACAATCAAATCAAGGAGATGTTCTACACGCACTCATTATTGTTGCTGCAATGCTGGCAGAGCCATTACCGAACATGGTAATCAGCAGTTCCCGGCAAGCGAAACGAATGCCTGAACAATCGAAATCCAGTTAGTCGATCAGCGGGTGCTTGTACCCAGCAGGCAGTACTTGATCAGCATCAACTCGAATACTCAGATACGTTACCTGATCGAGTATTTTGCTAAACCCATGGGCTACCCCGGCTGGTATCACCACGACATCGCCTTCAGATATAACCATGCTCTCGCCGCCCGTGATGGTGCGAAAAGCAGTAGGGCCAACTAACTCCCGAAATAACGTAATACACTTCTGTAATCTGGTGATGAGCCAATGCTGTAATGGCTTCACCTTCTTCTGTGCTGGTAGCGCCACGTTGTAATATACCCACCGCAACATTAATGCCGCCGCCGATATCGACTACTCGTGCCTGTTGGTCGGGAAGTGTAGTAATACCCTGTAGCGCTGCCATGATTTCTGACTTTGGGATATGGGTAGCGACAGTTGCATCCTGCGCAAAAGAACCAAATGCTTGCAGGGTGAGTATGGTTCCACTCAGAATCAGTAAAAAGAATTTCTTAAGCATTCTCGTATCTCCAAAAAGTTTAGCTTATCGCGTGCAGTTGAGCGCGACCCAAAGACGGACAAATCAACGTAGAGTCTATTCTGCTAGATCCAGATTTACCCGAATTTGGGGTGGCTGGATCCAAAGCAGGTCGCTTGAAACTGGTAAAGGACTCGATTCTAAACTCAAAATTTTATCCAGTACAATCTGGAGGAGCATTCGTCGGGTAACAGGAAGTCTATATGCGGTAAATAGCCGGTGGAAATGAACGTACCCATCAAGGCAAAATATAAGGCCAGTACCGAATTACGCATCGCTAATATATTGTATTTGTGCATGATTCACCCCGGTTGGATTTACTAGCAATAGCGGCTAAATCTGATCCAGGGGAAACTCCAGCAAAAGCTGACCATTTTCGGGATCTCTCAATTCAAATTGCGCCTGATAAGCCCTGCTGAGCGCCTCTGTGAATGTCGTACCCTCTTCGAGGTTACTGATTATAAAGACTACCCGGCCCTGTGTTTCCCGGTGAGGCGGCAATGCTATCGGATTATATAGATAGCCCGAATTTTCGCTAAGCATCCCCTGCACGCTTGCCTCCACGCTCAATCCCGTGCCAGGAATTCGTGAGCGCACACCACGATACAGTGAGTTATCACCGTTGGCATCAGTCATGCGCAGAAACACATTGACCTGCTTGGTAAAAATTTCCTGATGCAGTAATGAGATTGTCGGAGTATAGATAGGATAGCTGAATCCCACCTCGATGATGCCATTACTGGAGCTATCGGTTATCAGTTGACTCTGCAGTTGCTCCGCAGAAATTCCAGTGCCTGCCTGTCCTGGCAAAAAAAGGAGAAAATAGAATAACGCCGGAATCATAGCAGGTAAACAGACAGCCATCCCATAGGCGCCAGGTTTACCATTAAAGAGTGGGTTGAACGGAAATACCGCTACCAAGGCAGCCAGGATTGCAAGATTGAGAATCATCGCTCTCAACAATAGCGGCTCACTACCGAGCTGCGCTGGATTCTGAGAAATATAGATTACTGTCGCTATTGAAACCAGCAGGGAAGCCAGACTGATGAGAATTTGTTGTAGGCTGATCTTCATGGTTTGGGTTCAGGTGACAATTTCGCCTTGGACCTGTCTGTCGGCATGGTAGGAAGACCTCACCAGCGGACCGCTGGCAATATGTGTAAACCCGAGCTGTTCACCAAACTGACGTAACTCGTCGAATTCTGTGGGATGCACGAATCGTTCTACCCTGAGGTGCTGTTTGCTGGGTTGAAGATATTGACCCAGCGTGACCATATCGACCCGATGCTTGCGCAGGTCTTGCAACACCAACCTGACTTCTTCGATGGTCTCTCCCAATCCCAGCATTAAACCGGATTTAGTCATGATTTTGGGCTGCCGAGTCTTGTAGGCTGCCAGTAAATCCAATGACCATTGGTAGTCGGCTCCAGGTCGTGCCTGTTTATACAAGCGCGGCACAGTCTCCAGATTATGATTAAACACATCCGGTGGTGTCTGCTCGAGAATATCCAGCGCATTGTCCATGCGGCCGCGAAAATCCGGTACCAGTATTTCCACCTGGATTTGCGGATTGGCTCGGCGAGTCTCTGCAATGCAATGGGCAAAATGCTGTGCGCCGCTATCCTTCAAATCGTCTCTATCCACGGAAGTGATCACCACATAGCTCAACTCCATTTCCATGATGGCCTCTGCCAGTGCGGCTGGTTCGGCCGGGTCCAGTGGTTTGGGTTTGCCGTGCGCGACGTCGCAAAATGGACACCTGCGTGTGCAAATCTCGCCCATTATCATGAAGGTAGCAGTCCCGTTGCTGAAGCATTCACCGAGATTAGGGCAGGATGCTTCTTCACACACCGAAGCCAGCTTGTGATACCTGAGCTTCTGCTTGATATGCTTTATTTTCGGCGAGGTCGGAATCTTTACCCTGATCCAATCGGGTTTGGCTGGCAGGTCTGTCGTAGGGATTACCTTAACCGGAATGCGACGCACTTTATCAGCGCCGCGGAGTTTTTCTCCCGCTACCAATATGTTGCGCCGATCGCGTTCAGCCATAAGAAACAGTCACAAGTTTAGCTTGGATTCCTAGATTAGTAGTACTCTGAATATCCCAATTCGGTAAGGAGTTTATTGCACAGGACTCTGCTGACTTTCTGTAGAAGCAAGTCTTTCTCATCCACCAAGTCTGCCATCTGGGTAACCGCCAAATTTTCGAAACCACAGGGATTGATATTGGCAAATGGTGAGAGATCCATGTTCACATTGAGGCTGAGTCCGTGATA
>DMJN01000284.1 GCA_003451715.1 Gammaproteobacteria bacterium
GGGTTGAACGATGATTCGACGTGGGGTAGCACTCCCAATTCGATGGGCAGATTTTTCTCGCGGATTACTTCATTGATATGACTGCGATAGGCTCCGGAGCGTTGCAGTCCGCCGAGAAAGCGGTCGGATTGCCCGAGTTGAAACCGAATATTCGAAGCGGCAGTGCGCAGAGTCTGGTTACTGACGTCGGCCGGCCAGAGCGCCAGAATGTCTTGCTGGCTACGGGTCAGATTATCTCTTTTACCTGTCGCAAGGGTTTGCAGATCATTGCGAATTCGGTCGCGCGTATTCTCTCGCTCCCGACGCCTGTTGGTAGTCCGGGTGTAGATTACCGACAGATTCTGTGCATCGTGCAGAAAACCATTCTGGGTATCGACCTCGGTGTAAACCCGGATCCAGAAATTTACTGCCGGTTCCAGTTCGGGAGGGCGTGGAAACAGCTGGGTTGACTGGCCAGCAGCCAGGATCGGCATCAGCAGCAGCGCACCCAGTATGAGGCGAAGCGTCAGTCCATGCAGCCCGGGAGCAATCGATTGAATGTGGATTTTTGCTATATAAATCAAGCGGATCCAGCCCCTTTACCTTGCGCTCATTGTTGACGAGCTAAACCATAGCAATATTGAACAACCTCGCCAAGTGGTAATTGGCGGATCTTAGGGAGTGTATCGCCTCGCAACAATTCAACTTGATCGCTGACGGAGAATAAAAGCTTTGCGCAGTCGGAATCCCCGTAAGTAGATTCTCGAAAGCAAGCGACTTGAGTGGTTGAGGGCTAAGGAAGGCCGTCGAGGTCGGCGCCTTCCTTGACGGGAATCATCAGGTCTTCCCGGGTCACGTTCATATAGATAATGACGTTCGAGGCGATGTAGATAGAGGAGTAGGTACCGATTATCACACCGATAATCAGTGCTATTGCAAATCCCTGTGTCGCTTCGCCACCGATTAACAGGATAGAAAAAAGTACCAGCAGTGTGGTAAAGGAAGTGATCAGTGTTCTACTTAGTGTCTGGTTCAGGGACACATTGACCATCTCAATCGGCGACCCTTTGCGCATGCGCCGAAAATTTTCACGAATGCGATCCGATACCACGATCGTATCATTAAGCGAGTAGCCGATGATGGCCAGCATAGCCGCCAGGGTGTTGAGATTAAACTCCATCCCGGACAGCGAAAAAATCCCCAGGGTAATGATCAGGTCGTGAGCCAATGCAACCACCGCACCCACCGAGAACTTCAACTGGAATCGCACGGCGATGTAAACCATGATGATACCCAGTGCTACCAACATCCCGAGACCACCGTCCTCGGCTAATTCTTCGCCGACCTTGGCACTCACATAGTCCGAACCCAGCAGAATAATCTCGTCATCACTGTTGTCGCGTAAGGCTTCGGCGATGACTTCACCAATCAGCACAGCCTGTTCCGCCTGATTTTCGACAGCGACACTCTCATCCACCGGAAGGACTACTCGTATTTCGCGGTCCGAGCCAAATTGCACGACCACGGCATCCTCATAACCATTGCCCTGCAAGATTCCATTCACTTCATCCAATACTACCGAATCAGCGTAATTAAGTCGCACCGAAGTTCCGCTGGTGAAATCGAGCCCAAACTGCAGGGAATTAGTCGCCAGGGAAATTATGGAGATCACCACAAGTGCTGCAGAAATCATCGCCGCAGGCTTGCGGACACCCATAAAATCAATTTCCTTACCGCCGATCATCAGTGTTTTCCATAAAATAATTGTTAGGTAGGTGTTGCATTCTGTTGCGTTTTATATCCACCAATGGATAACTTCTGTACTGCGCGCCCACCATAAACCAGATTAACAAGCGCACGTGTACCGACTATAGCGGTAAACATTGAAGTGATAATGCCTATCATGAGGGTTACAGAAAATCCTTTTACCGGCCCGGTTCCAATGGTAAATAACACGGCCGCTACCAGAAAAGTCGTCAGGTTAGCATCGAGGATGGTGGTGAAGGCACGGTTATAGCCCGCATCTATCGCCTGTTGTGGCGGTACACCATTGCTTAGCTCTTCCCGGATACGGGTGAAGATCAGCACATTGGCATCCACCGCCATTCCCACCGTGAGGACGATGCCGACAATTCCCGGCAGTGTCAGGGTTGCTGGAATGATCGAAGACATTACCGCAACTATTAGCAGGATGTTCATGATCAATGCGGCATTCGCCGCCAGGCCAAATACGCGGTAGTAAAACAGCATGAAACAAACTAACAATACTGCGGCCACCAGGACACCTCTGAAACCTGCCTCCAGATTCTCTCTTCCCATGGTGGGTCCGATGACACTCTGTTCGACAATGGTCATGGGTGCCGCCAGGGAGCCGGAGCGAATCAATTCGGACAAATCGTTGGCTTCTCTGGGGCTTAGTCCGGTAATGACAAAGTCTCGCGGCAGCGCGGTTCGTATGGTGGCATCGCTGATGAGGCGTTTGTCCTCGTAAAATTCGGTTTCTTCGACCTCTTCGCCGTCTTCGTTAATCGAAATAAAGGTGCGCGACTTGGTTTCGCTCAGCAGTATATCCATCTGGCGCCCGACATTATCCCGGGTCACACGATTAATCTGGTTGCCGCCCTGGGCATCCAGACTTATCTGCACCTGCGGCTGACTATACTGATCCAGAGTAGAGCGTACATTGCTGATCCGGTCGCCCTGCAGGATTACGTCGTTATCGACGTTAAAGAATCTACCCTCGAACTCGTAGATTTCATAGGAGGTACTCGGCGCACCGACCTCGGCTGCCAGGTGAAATTCAAGAGTCGCAATGCGCTGCAAAAACCGGATGGCCTGGGCAGGATCCTGGATGCCTGGCAGTTCAACCACGATTCGGTCGGCTCCCTGTTGTTGCACGGTGGGTTCCGCTACGCCCAGGGCATCTACGCGATTCATGATGGTGGTTCTATTGGCCTGCAGCGTATCGCGCTGTATCTGCAACATGGTGTCAGCAGTCAGGCGCATATCGAGAATGAAAACCCCTTCGCTTTCTCGATTCTGAAATTGGATCTCGGGGAAATTATCTATCAGTTCCGGACGCGCCTGGCTACGCGC
>DMJN01000099.1 GCA_003451715.1 Gammaproteobacteria bacterium
TCACCTTCTGAAGGCGGGGCTGGGGCAGCGCTGTGTATGCGCAACGCACTGACCAGTGCGAATCTGGACGCCACCGCGGTTGGCTATATCAACGCTCATGGCACCTCGACCCAAGCCGGTGATATTGCAGAGACCGAGGCAATCAAGACTGTTTTCAGTGAGCATGCGAAGAAGCTCTGCGTAAGTTCCAGCAAATCGATGATAGGGCACCTGCTGGGTGCTTCAGGAGCAGTTGAGGCGATAGTCTCTGTGCTGACTATTAGAGACCAGATTGTCTCTCCCACTATTAATTTGGATACGCCCGATGCAGATTGCGATCTAGACTATGTCCCCCATACCAGCCGTGACCGCTCGGTGAATGTCGTGCTCAGCAATTCATTCGGATTCGGGGGCACCAATGGCAGTCTTATCTTCTCGAAGTTCGATTGACACTCTCATGTGACGAAATCACCAGGGGGCAACTCCTTTCCCGGTTAACAATTCCTGCTTGAAATGCATGCTAGTCATTGACAGGCGTTACCCGAATAGCCTCGCGTGCTAGAGCAGTGCGCAGCAATGATTATATCGATGGAAAATGCTACTGTGTTGCCTGCTCAATAGACCTTCAATCATCAGGCAACCCAGCGCAGGCATGAGACCATTTAGACTACCAGCGAATCCTAAGCTTCGGTTATTCCTGGCGTTCTGCACGGCGTCAGTCTTACTACTGTTGATCACTGTATTGGTGAGTGCTCGGTATCTTTATACTTCCATTCCCGGCTTGTCAGGCAATTCGATTTATGAGGTCGCGCCCGGCAGTTCCCTGTCTCGAGTCGCGCTTGATCTACAGGCACAGGGCCTGTTGGACTACCCTCAATTGTTTGTGGGCCTGGCACGCTGGCGTGGAGTGACGAATGCCATTCAAGCAGGAGAGTACCGACTGGACGTTGGTCTGACTCCTGCCCGGCTACTCGATGAGATGGTCAGTGGTGACAATGTACAGTATAGAATAACCCTCGTAGAAGGATGGACATTTGCACAGGCAATGTCAGAAATAAGTCGCAGTACCAATCTGGTACTGGAACTGCAAGACCTGTCGCGAGATGAAATCGCAAAACGCATGGAACTCGATTACGACGATCCGGAAGGAATGCTTTTTCCGGATACTTACTTTTATACCAAAGGAGCTACAGACCTGGAGTTGTTGCGCAGGGCCAATCAGCGTCTGCAAGAGGTGTTAGAGGCTACCTGGCAATACCGCCTCGGCGCATTGCCCTATGACAATAAATACCATGCTCTGACCATGGCGTCGATTATTGAGAAAGAATCCTCATCGTTAAGCGAGCGCGGCCATATCGCTGGAGTTTTCGTGCGCAGACTGGAACAGGGTATGCGTCTGCAGTCGGATCCTACGGTGATCTATGGGATGGGAGCAGATTTTTCAGGGGACCTGCGAGGTGCAGACCTGGCGTTGCCAACTGCCTACAATACCTATCGCATTAATGGCTTGCCTCCGACACCGATTGCCCTGGCAGGTATCGACTCAATTACAGCGAGCCTCAACCCATTGCCTTCGGATTATTTATATTTTGTAGCCAAGGGTGATGGCAGTCATTATTTTTCCAGTAACCTGGAAGAACACAACGCGGCTGTCGATCGTTTCCAACGACAACCCCAGACACAATAGAATCTACCAAATTATGCAAAACAAAAATGGGCTGTTCATCACGATCGAAGGTGTAGAAGGGGTTGGTAAAAGCACCAACATCGAAACCATCAAGCAATTCCTGGCCGGTCGTGGTATAGAATTCATTGTCACAAGAGAACCAGGTGGCACACTTTGGTCAGAACGAATTCGAAATCTGTTACTGCAGGTGAATGACGATGAAGACCTGGCTGGATTGAGCGAATTATTGCTGATCTTCGCCGCTCGGGCCCAACACCTGGACCGACTTATCCGGCCTGCCTTGGCCGCCGGTAAGTGGGTCATTTGTGATCGATTTACAGACGCCACCTATGCCTATCAGGGTGCAGGACGGGGACTCGACCGAGGCAAGATAGCAGAACTCGAGACACTGGTTCAGGAAGAGCTGCGACCGGACCTGACAATCATCCTCGATCTCGCCCCCCAGACTGGATTGCAACGGGCACAGAACAGGGCAGCACTCGATCGATTTGAACGAGAGAAGCTGGAATTTTTTGAGAAGGTCAGACAAGCCTATCTGGATATTGCCAGCGCCGAGCAGGAGCGCTGCGTTGTTATCGATGCGTCTCAGGATCTTAAAGCGGTCAGCAGCGAGTTGCTGATCAGACTGGAAGAGAAATTGAGCCTGCTGCAACAAGATGGTTAAGGATTCCAACATGCTGCCAGAAGTGCCTTTCCCTTGGCAGAACAGTCAGTGGCAGCGCCTCGCACAGCAGTATGAAGAGAGACTATTACCCCACGCATTTCTAGTCTGTGGCGACCAGGGACTCGGGAAGTCATTGTTTGTTCGCGGATTCTCCCGCTACATGCTCTGCCAGAATCCGCTCAAACAATTCGCCTGCGGCATCTGCAGAAACTGCCGGCAGGCCGGAGAAGATTTCAACCATCCCGATGTGTTGCACATAGCACCGCTGGAGGGTAAACGGGACATCAATGTCGAGCAGATTCGATCGCTCATCAATTTCATTGTCCATACCAGTCACGCCGGAATAGCGAAGATTGCCATCATCGATGCGGCACATCATTTGAATATCAGCTCTGCCAATGCCTTGTTGAAGACACTCGAAGAGCCCACCCTGAACAGCTATTTATTTCTAGTCACTGAATTTCCGGGTAGTTTACCAGCAACGACCCGTAGTCGCTGTCAACGCGTGTTATTCAGCTCTCCTGCTCGCGAAGTTGCGCAACAATGGCTGAACTCAAAATCTTTGCCGGAGAGTGTGGTAGATATAGATCGATTGCTGGAAGCCGCCGAATGCCGACCCCTCTATGCAATCCAACTGGCTGAACAGGGGGCCGTAGAACAACGCGATCAGTTCCTCAACAAGCTTTACCAATTATCGACAGGCTCACAATCACCCCAATCGCTGGTCTCGTTGGCATTGAAAATCGGAGAATCAGCCGTAATTGGGCATTTGCTGTTGACTTCATCTATATTAATAAAGAGCTTGAGCAGCAATCAGCGTCCAGGCGAATCAGCAAATGAAATCGATAATCTATACAGTTTGCTCATTGCACGAGAGCGGCCGACCCGTACGCTACTAGTTGAGCTGATGCAGTTTTACGACGCCGTCATTGTAGCGCGTAAGCAAATGCTGAGTGGGACGAATCCGAACGGTCAATTGATTATGGAGTCATTAATCTGGCGTTGGTATCAGTTTATCTGATTGCCTGCAGTTCATTTTCCAGAAAGATTACAGTCGGGCAGGGAGCCTACACCGAATGTCGAATCAAACTTTTCTATCGGTCTATATTAAGGATAAAGATGACCTTTACGCACTCTATATGCCGTTCATTATGAATGGCGGTCTGTTTATTCCTTTCCAGGCAACGTACGATATCGGTGCCGAGTTATTCCTGATACTTGGATTACCTGATCAGAAGAAAAAACTGACGGTATCAACCAGGGTGACCTGGATCAGTCATTCCAGGGCGCAGGCTTGTAAGTTGCAAGGCATCGGGATTCAGTTCGTTGATACAGATGGAGCAAGCAGGAGTTGCATAGAGGAAATTCTGGCGAATCGACTCAACAACGATACAGCAACACTGACGATATAGGGATGCAGAGTGTTCAGGAAAGTAATTGTACAACCTCATCGGCGATGGCAAGACTGGCTGTTAACCCCGGAGATTCGATACCAAACAACTGCAGCAAACCCGGAGTTCCTTTCTCTTCATAATTCTCGATTATGAAATCGGCGGCAGGTTCTCCTCTAGCTGCTAGTTTGGGACGTATACCAGAATAAGCGGGTTGAAGTTTTCCCGCTGAGATAGCTGGGAAGTAGGTGGCGATAGCTGCTGCAAAGATTTCCCGTTTAGAAGGATTAACGTCATAGTTTCTTTCATCCACATATTCTGAGTCTGGGCCGAAGCGAACCTGACCCGCCATATCAAGAGTGCTATGAATGCCAAGTCCTTGGGTATTCTTTTCAGGCAATGGATATATCAGATACTTAAATGGGCCCGCCGCTGAATAACTGAAGTAATCGCCCTTACACAGATGTATCTCTGGAACAGTCTGTTGGTTGACACCTTCGATCTTTCTAGCGAGAGATCCAGCATCGAGGCCGGCACAATTCACAAAGTAGTCACAACGGAATTGGTAAGCTTCCGAATTGTTGCCATCACCGATGCGAGTATCCACGATGAATCCCTGGTTTGCTCTGGTGACTGCTTTTATCTCGGTATGTGGCGCAAATTCAACGCCATTGTTTTGCGCCAGGCGCAACAGGCTCTGCATGTAGGCATGAGCGTCGATGATGCCGGTGGAGGGCGAGAGCAGGGCATAGTCGGCTTCCACCGCTGGCTCCCGCTGCTGCAGCTGACGCCTGTCGAGCCACTGCAGATCGTCGACGCCATTACGCAACCCTTTCAACCGTAGAGCCTCCAGTTCATTCATTACGGATTTTCCCGCAACAATCAGCTTGCCGAGTTGCCGGTACCCGACGCCATGCTGCTGGCAATGTTCATAGAGGAGCCGTTTACCCCTTAGACAGAGTCTGGCCTTGAGACTGCCTGCAGCGTAGTAGATACCGGCGTGGATGACTTCGCTGTTGCGGCTGCTGATATGCTGACCGAAACCTGCCTCGCGTTCGACTACCACAATAGCCTTATTACTAAAGCGCCGGGAGTTGGACAACTGTAGAGCAATGGCCAAACCGATCACTCCCGCTCCGGCAATACATACGTCGAATCTGTCCAAAGCCATTCCTTAGCGAGTCCTAATAGGCGGTTCTAAAAGTCAGGTTTACCCGTGGTTCAATCAAACCTTTAATTTTAGGTATCTGATGCATCCATTTGTCTTGCAGGGTATTTCCCATTAGTAAAAGACTTCCATCCCGGAGCAAAAGCTTGTGCCTGGGTAGATCCTGGCGAGTCTTATGGTGCAACTGGAAGGGGCGTTCGGCACCGAAACTCACTGAAGCGATGACTGGATTAGGACCCAGTTCCGCTTCGTCGTCGGCGTGCCAAGCGACACTGTCTTGCCCGTTGCGATAATAATTGAGCAAAACAGAATTAAATTCTGCGCCGGTTAAGCGGTGTATTTGTCTGCGAACCCGCAGAACCGCCTCGCTCAAGGCAACGGGCACCAGGCGTAATCCCGAATACCCATAACAGCAGTCACGATCTCCCATCCAGCACTGTAACCTCGGCACAGCAATCTCCCTGCCTGCTATTCGGAGCGTGTCCTGCCGCCAGGGAGTCGTTTCCAGCAGGGCGTTCAGCAATTGAACACTCTGCTGTGGTGCGAATGCCCAGGGAAACTCTCGGAGGGCGGCGTCGACGAGATCGTGATCCTCATAAAGGCGGGAATCTACTGTGTCTTCGAAGAGATTGGCTTGCATAATGGTCGTTACTTTCGTCGCTCCAGCTGAGGCATAATGCCACTCTCGCCAGGGGATCGCCCGGGACTTGGACTCGTCATACACAAGGATACCGTATCTTGGAAACATTTGATTACGATCTGTTTGTCATAGGAGCTGGATCGGGAGGCGTACGTGCCTGTCGGGTAGCGGCCAACCTGGGTGCCCGGGTAGCCGTGGCCGAAGAGCGTTATTTTGGGGGTACTTGTGTCAACGTCGGTTGCGTCCCAAAAAAACTCTTCAGCTACGCAGCCCATTATCGAGATGACTTCGCAGACAGTCGTGGATTTGGCTGGATCGGGCCTGAACCGAGCTTTGATTGGTCAGTTTTACTCAATAATAAAAACAATGAAATCAAAAGGCTAAACGGAATATATAAAGCAATTCTTGATAATAATGACGTGACGGTGTTTAACTGCCGTGCCACCCTGCAAGGCCCCCATGAGATCCGCGTTGACGGGCGCACTGTGACGACCCGCTATATCCTGCTAGCAGTGGGAGGCTGGCCCTGGGTGCCGCAATTCGAGGGCAATGAACACGTCATAAACTCTAATGACGTATTTCATCTCCAGCAATTACCCGAGACCATCACCATCGTGGGTGGTGGCTACATTGCTGTTGAGTTCGCCAGCATCTTATCCCGGTTGGGATGCGAAACCACCTTGGTGTATCGCCGCGACAGACTACTGCGGGGATTCGACGCAGAGATTCGCCACTTCATAACTGCGGAAATAGGCCGCCATGTGACCCTGAAATTGGAAAATGATGTTGAAAAAATAACTCGAAATAACAGTATGCTAAAGGTAGAACTTAAATCTGGACCTGAAGTTGAGTGCCAGACAGTGTTATACGCCACCGGGAGGCGCTCTTTGACCGAAAACCTGGGTCTGGAAAATACCGCCGTGGCCAGGACCGAAACCGGCGCAATTGCGGTCGATGCCCAATTTAAGACTGACGAGCCCAGTATCTATGCCGTAGGCGACGCCATCGACCACGTCGCCTTGACTCCAGTTGCCCTGAGTGAGGGTCAAATTGTCGCCAGGTCTCTGTTTTCACAAGAGAAACGGCTTATGAGCTATGACAATATCCCGACTACCGTGTTTTGCCATCCTAATCTCGGTAGCGTGGGGCTCAGTGAGGAACAGGCCCTGGCCCGTGAACTATCGATTGATGTGTACAGCGCTACAGTAAGGCAGCTGAAGCACACCCTGAGCGATCGCGACGAGATGGCCATGTTAAAACTGGTGGTGGATAACTCAACAGACCGGGTCGTCGGGCTACACATGGTCGGTCCCGATGCGGGTGAACTGGTGCAGGGCTTTGCCGTAGCGATGAATTGTGGCGCCACCAAGGCGGATTTCGATAGCACCATCGGCATTCATCCGACGCTGGCGGAGGAGTTCGTCACGATGCGCACAAAACGTAAGGACCACGCAAAACAGAACTGAGGGCAGTGGTGTTAAGGCAACAATTAATTATCATCAATAACTGATAGATATTGTTATAAACATGACCTTGCCACGTGAAACATCACTATTTCGTTATTTCCGGTAATAAAGATTACCGGAAATAAGAGATATCCATTCAAGCAGGCCCAAATTCGAACGCAGTGCCCGCCCCATCAGCCCTGCAAGACATTGCCCTATTTCCGCCCTACACGATGTACTGGCAGAGACGGTGTATTTACTCAGGGAAAGAAAAGTAGCTGGCGGGCGCCTGAACTGCTAGCAGTAACAGGCTATTGCCACAATAATCTGCGTGTAGTGATAAAGTAGTTATAAAGCTGCTTTAACTACTTAATTAAGCGAGAGATATCTGTAGCATCCAGTACAGCGGCCAGAGGTGATTTCTGGTCTTCATCGATGTTTTGATACTCATTTCTGATCCATTTGAGGCACTTGGCCTGATAGGCAAAGGGATTCTGCTGCCAGACCCTGCCATCCAGGGTAGTCTCTACCCTGTCCGCGCCGGATTGCACCGCCTCAGCGTTGGCCAGGAGATAGGGCATATACACCTTGCCTACCTCTGACAGCAGCGCAATAAGGGTATCCGGCAACTCGTCAATGGCTAACCAGTCATTCTCCAGCAGCTCATAGCCAGAGAGATCTTCCATGACTTCCGTCCAGGCATAGACTCTGGGTGTCCTCTCTAGAATCAACTGCTGGGGCGTGGGATCGAATAATGCCAGGCAGCTAAGCTGCCCATAGCTGGCAAAATCGCTAGCTGATGGCCTTTTTCCTAAGAGAAAAGGAAATAAATTCAAGTGCTTGTCTAATAATTCTAAGAACCTTATGAAGCTTTGTTCAATGGTCTCCCTGGTGTGCTCGTTGGAGCCCACGTAGCGCAACCGGGAGATCTGCAAGTCAGCGATCTTCTTCCCCTGGGCGGCGATTTGCTCATCGGTCGCCGTGATATTGCGCCAACGGGGAAGCATCTGCGCTGCTTTGGCGATATCTGCCGGATAACTCCAGCGGTAGTGAAACATCGCCTTGGTGAGCCATTCATCTGCATAATCTTCAAGCAGGTAGTCCAGGAAGGCCATGGCCGGACTGTCGGGAATGACCGATCGCCCTTCGAAGCTGAGCTCGAATTCGCGAATCAGGGGCGTAGAGTCGCATTCGGCGGTTTCATCGCCGTTATCATTCAGGTAGTAAAACGTCGGCAGCAGGGGCACTTTTGGTTCGGGTCTAGGCCGATAGCGCCCCGGTTCTACGGTAGTGGAATGCCGTGATCCCGGTAGTAGCCGATGGGCAATGCGGCGGTAACGCAACAGCGCCAACATCTTGCGAGTATAAGGGGATCCCGGAACTCCCATCAATTCCAGTGGTTCTTTATACTTCACCATAATTAGAGAGTATTACTATTTGATATTAGGACTATAAATAGTGAGTGTGGGGCGGCTTCGTGAGACTGGTGAGCCGCCCTGCCCGCTGCGTAGGCTAAGGCCCCCCTTCCCGTTCCTGACGTTCCAGCTCCCTGGCTCCGGCCAGTATTCCGGCGAGGGCGTAATTTCCTTCATGACAGGCATACTCATACATCGACTCCCGGGCTGGGCGTGCGTTGAACATGAGTTCACCAGTAAAGGCTTGGCTGAAGATGGTTGAGTCCTCTACGGTGAAACTGTAGAGAATCTCGGAGTCTGAGACACGGCTGAATCTTTCTACGACCTGTAAATTCTCCGACGCACCTCGGAAACTCTGCTGGGGATTAAAGCCACGGGTCTCAACCACCAGGGTGTCGCCTTCCCAGCGACCGACGGAATCTCCCATCCATTTCTTCATGCCAAGCTGGTGTGAGCTGTCATCGAGGCGGATTATGCGGGCATCATGGGCCATTTCTGCCAGGATCATGACGTATTCATCGGTCTGCACGAACTGGTAATTATTGTTGTACATCACCGGCAACATGGGAGGTCCGGAATGGGATCCGAATGCCAGCAGGCAGCGCTCTGCCAACGGACGGCCTTCCGGACCGTCGGTGGGGCCGGGGCCATTGGGATCACGCCAGAATCGTGAGCGTGGATCGCCGGCATAGGGAATCTGCCCGTTGGGCGGATCGACAATGATGGAGGATCGAAACTCGCCATCGACCACCTGTATCTGCGTGCCGAGGTCCTTCCAGAATTCATTGTAGCCGTCATCGGTATTACCATCGTCACCGGCCTGGGCTCCCACCCCTGCGCCTCTGTCCGGGTCACTATCGGCAAATTCCGCATCCAGATATTCCTGGTGCCCGGCTTCCAGACGCTGCACCTGCTCACTGGTGAGAGCCTGAATCTCGGTAAATTCTCTCGAACGGGTCAGCGGTGTCAGGGTCTTATTCGTCCAGACTCCCTGTAGATCCGGTTTGCCATTGGCGGTACGCGGAGTTTCCCAGTCCTGTGCCAGGCTGGTGGAACCCGTAATCAATAGGGCGATACTGCAAATCGTCGGCAGCCAGTTTTTAATCATTTCTAATACTCCCTTACCCTTGCATAAGCTAGTTAAGCTGGTTTCTAGACGCTGTGCAGAAAATACGCAAACCAGGCTCTGTAAGCGTTCAAATTACTCCAAAGTGAGGGCCATGTAAAAGCTCAAGGGATCCAAATTCGGCTAATTTGGCGGTCCGGGCAAGCTATTCATTGCAACGCAACAATTTCGCCACCGGGGGTGCTGACCCGCATTGCGCTGTCAGCTTCGCGTGCACAGTAAAGTAACGCCCCTAAAAACCGACTACATAGGTGTTGAAAGGCCCTGCTGTGGCGCCTGCGGGGCTTTGCTTCGCTGCTGTTCAAAATGTAAATCATCATGATGACAATATGTTAAGGAACATACTTAATGTCAGGCATTAAGTCACCAATGGCTTTCTTCGATACCCTGGAAGAGATGCCCAATCCCTTCAAACACCCCGTGCAATCCCTGACTCACCTGGTGGATGACTGCCCGGCCGACGCTCTCGGCGATTATCAGTACGCCAGCGAGTTTATCTACAGCTATCGGGGCAGCCCCGACACCTTCAGTACCTATCGACGGGAAATTGAGCACTTCTTGCACTGGTGCTGGCTGGTGGAAAAAAAGTCAGTGAGCCAAATAGTCAGGGAAGATATAGAGACTTATGTTGAATTCGCTAAACACCCGCCCGACAGCTGGATCGGACAGAAGAATGTGCCGCGTTTCCTTGCGGCTGCCGGTGAACGGATCCCCAATGCAGACTGGCGACCCTATGTATCCAGCAGCGCGGAATACGTGGCCTCTCAGGCTGCCCTACAGTCCTTGTTCAGTGTCCTCAGCAGCTTCTTTAACTTTCTGATCCAGGAGCATCATCTGGCGGCTAATCCAGTCTCCCAGATACGCCAGAAGAGCAAGTTTTTACGCAAGCACCAATCCCAGGGCAAGATCCGACGACTCTCTCCGCTACAGTGGGACTACGTCATTGAAGTGGCTGAGATGCTGGCCAACGAGCAGCCTGCGGTCCATGAACGCACGCTGTTCATCATGAAGGCACTGTTCGCCATGTACCTGCGCATCTCAGAATTGGTGGAAACCATCCGCTGGCAGCCTCAGATGGGGCATTTCCAGCCCGATCAGGAGGGCGCCTGGTGGTTTGTCACCGTGGGCAAGGGCAACAAAGAGCGGGAAATCTCTGTGAGTGATGCCATGCTGGAAGCCCTGCAGCGCTATCGCCTGGCGCGGGGTTTATCGGCACTCCCCAGCCCGGGAGAGTCCACCCCTCTCATCCACAAGGCCAGAGGCAAAGGGGGCATTACCAGTACCCGACAGATTCGGGGCATTGTGCAGCAATGCTTTGACCGGGCAGCGCAGAAAATGGCCAAAGAAGGTTTTCAGGAGGATGCCGATCGGCTCGCCTCGGCGACGGTTCACTGGCTCAGGCACACGGGTATTTCAGAGGACGTCAAACACCGGCCGCGGGAACATGTACGAGATGATGCCGGACACGGATCCAGTGCCATAACAGACCGCTATATCGATGTGGAACGGGCCGAGAGACATGCATCGGCCAGAAAAAAAATTATCCGCTGACCATGCTGGCCGAGAACTGCAACGGTGATCTATAAAATGCAGAAAACTACTTCTCTCGGTCACAGAATTAGCTTAGTCTCTAGGTTACTTGTGAGCTTGCCTAACATCCAAACCAGGAATCAGCCGTTGTCCATCATCACCGTTAATTGATATTCGCTTCACGGGGAACTATGCAGAACAATAATCAGTATTCAGATAGATTTAGAATGTTCAAATTTGCTGTATTGACCGCTTGTGCCTGCTTTGCTGGTAGCCTGCTGGCCCAGGATGAATTTTCCCGACTTAACACCATTCTCGATATCGATGCTCTCTACACGCCGCTGGAGAGTAAAGAGATTCACGGAGATACAGCGGTTAGCCTGCTAAGAGAATTACAAACCAAACATTATTCAGCCGTTGAGATCGATGATAATTTTTCATCGCTCGTATTCGACAGCTACCTCGATCTTCTGGATGGCTCACATCTTTATTTTCTGAAAGAGGATATCGACAACTTGAGTTCATTCCGATACACCATCGATGACTCCCTGAAAGACGGTAGTGTAGAAGCTGGGTTCGACATTTATAATTTGTATCACAAGCGAATCCTTGAGCGGTTGATCTTTGCGATCAACCGGGTCGAGAACAATATTCCCGAGATGGATTTCACTCAAGATGAATTCATCGACCTGGACCGCGAGGAAGCACCCTATGCCGCAACTGTCGAGGATCTGGATGAGATCTGGCGGCTGCGTATGAAAAACAGTGTATTAAGTTTAAAGCTGGCTGGAGATAGCGAAGAAGAAATCGCAGAGAAACTTTCCGAACGCTACCGCAATCAACTCAACCAGATACTCAAGACTAACGACCGGGATATTTTTCAGGCTTACCTGTCCACCGTTGCAAAAGCTGTCGATCCCCATACTGCTTATTTTTCACCCAGAGATTCGGAGAATTTCAACATGGGGCTGTCGCTGTCATTAGAGGGTATTGGCGCTCAACTGCAGACGGAGGAAGAATACACGAAGATTGTAGAACTGATTAAAGGTGGTCCAGCTGACCGCGGTGATGAATTACAGGCCGGTGATCGCATCATCGGTATCGGACAGGGTGTGGATGGTGAGATACAGGATGTCGTCGGCATGCGCCTTGACGATGTGGTCTCGCAAATACGCGGTGAGAAAGGCACCGTCGTCAGACTCAATGTCATACCGGTGGATGCATTGAGCGAAACCAGCGCTACGGTCGTGAGCATCACCCGCGACACCGTGAAGCTGGAAGATCAATCCGCCAAGAAAGAAGTCATCGAATTGACGTATAACGACGACGACTACAAGATCGGCATCATCGACCTGTCCACATTTTATTTCGATTTTGAAGCGGCGGCGCGCGGCGAAGAAGATTTCAAGAGCTCAACTCGTGATGTGCGCATGTTGCTGGAAGAACTCAAGGAAGAAGCTGTCGATGCCGTCGTGGTCGACCTTAGAAACAATGGTGGCGGTAGCCTCAGCGAGGCAAACCAGCTGGTTGGCCTGTTTATCGAAACAGGTGCTACTGTACAGATTCGTTATTCCGGAATCCGTAACGGTTTTACCCGATCGTTTGGCGACAACGATCCCGAAGTTGCTTATGCCGGCCCGCTG
>DMJN01000292.1:0-3943 GCA_003451715.1 Gammaproteobacteria bacterium
GAATGCACTCTATGCTCGTGAAACCGAGTATATCCTCAGTGACTATATTTTCTCCCTGATCGCCGTGGGCCTGGCCATCGAATTTACACGCCGTACAACCGGCTGGTTCATGCCGTTGCTGATCATCGTGAGCCTCTCCTATATTCTGTTTCTGGGTCGCTATATCAGTGGTGTATTTGCCTTTCCTGGTCTCAGTCTAGAAACCGTGCTGTATCGCAGCTTCTTCACCAGTGAGGGTATGTTTGGATTGACCGCGCAGATCTCTTCCACTTTTGTATTCATGTTTATTATCTTCGGATCCTTCCTGCTGCGCTCTGGTGCAGGAGATTTCATCGTGCGGCTCGCGCAATGCCTGGCAGGGCGCTTCACCGGAGGTGCCGGTCTGGTAGCCGTGGTGGGATCGGGATTGATGGGTTCTGTCTCGGGCTCTGCCGTAGCGAATACCGTGTCAACCGGCGTGATTACCATTCCAATGATGAGGGACTCCGGATTCAAGGCCCGATTTTCCGCTGGAGTCGTAGCAGCGGCTTCTACCGGCGGCGCGTTGATGCCACCGGTAATGGGGGCAGGTGCCTTTGTTTTAGCCAGTTACACTCAAATCTCTTACTTGACTATTATTGCCGCCTCGACACTGCCAGCAATACTGTATTTTCTGACGGTTTCCTATTTCGTCCGTATCGAGGCGAAGCGCCTGGGTTTGGTTCCAACGGCAACTGAGGATTCCGAAAAAGTCTCAGCGGTATTGAAAGAAGGCTGGCATTTTATTATCCCCATGGTTGTACTGGTAGGATTTCTCGTTTCGGGCCGTACGCCGACGTCCTCTGCAGCATTTGCAATCCTGAGCGTTATTGGCGCTTCCTGGATTTCGTCCAAGCCGATGCATTTGAATGACATCTTCGACGCCGTGGTAGACGGCGTAAAAACCATGGTGTCGACGGCCCTGCTACTGGTTGCTGTGGGCATCATCATCAACGTGGTAACCACTACCGGTGTCGGCAACGCGTTTTCCCTGATGATTGTCGAATGGGCACAGGGCAGTCTATTAATAACTCTGATCCTGGTGGCATTGGCTTCACTGGTGCTGGGTATGGGCCTACCGGTTACTGCTTCCTACATCGTGCTGGCCACTCTGTCGGCACCGCTTATTTTCGACCTGATCACTCAGGCGCAACTACTCGAAGCCCTGCAAGCCGGTGATCTACCCTCCAATGTGGTAGCTACTATCGGCTTGTTTGGCGGCGATGCCGTCATCGCGCTGCAGGAGATGCCACTGGAAATGAAGCAGCTAATCCGCCAGGAGATGTTGGAACCGGAACTGTTAACCGGGATGTTGCTAAGCGCCCACCTGATTATCTTCTGGTTATCACAGGATAGTAATGTTACTCCTCCAGTTTGCCTGGCCTCCTTCGCCGCAGCGGGAATCGCGGGTACACGGCCAATGGCGACGGGATTTACCAGCTGGATGGTGGCCAAGGGGCTGTATCTGGTCCCCGTGCTGTTTGCGTATTCGCCTTTAATCTCCGGTAGCTGGCCGGAGCGTATTGAAGTATTTCTATGGGCCTGCATGGGCCTCTATGCCTTAGCCGGCATCCTGCAGTGGCATCTCGAAGCGAAGATAAATCCGTTTATTGCGGCTGCCTTATTGTTGAGCGCTGGCCTGCTCATGTGGACCCCCCTACCCATTTACTATCATCTGGTTGGCGCCATCATACTGGTTACCATTGTCATAATGCAGAGTCGCCAGAAAAACGTGACCTTAGCTGTTACCGAATCGACCCAAGAGTAAAATATGACTGACTACAGCGCCCGACAAATTCATCTGCTCTCCCGCCCAGCCGGCATGCCAACCCACGAAAACTTCAAATTGCTTGAAGTTGAATTGGAACCACCCTCCGATGGACAGGTTCTGGTGAAAAATCTCTACATGTCAGTCGATCCCTATATGCGAGGTCGTATGCGCGCCGAAGGCGTGTATGCTGCCCCCTATGGTATAAATGAAGTCATGTACGGTGGCGCTATTGGCGAAGTCATCGAATCCAATGATGACAAACTGCAGGCAGGCGATATCGTACTCAACCAGGCCGCCTGGCAGGATAAATTCGTTGCCGATGGGGCAGCCCTCATGAAACTGGAGCCCTTCGATAATGACCGGCTGTCTTACTATCTGGGCACACTTGGCATGCCAGGTCTGACAGCTTATGTCGGCCTGTTGAAATTCGGTGAGCCTAAGGAAGGAGAAACTGTTTTTGTTTCTGCCGCCGCCGGTGCAGTAGGCGCCAATGTCTGCCAGATTGCCAAGCTGAAAGGTTGCCGCGTGATTGGCAGCGTGGGCAGCGACGAGAAGGCTCAATGGCTACTCGATGAATGTGGTGCAGACGCAGTACTCAACTACAAGACCTGCGGTGATTTAACCGAAGCACTGGCTGCTGTCGCTACAGACGGTATCGATGTGTATTTTGAGAACGTGGGCGGCGAGCATTTGCAGGCTGCCCTGCAAGTCATGAACCCGTTTGGGCGAATTGCCGCCTGCGGCATGATCGCAAGCTATAACAACGCCGAACCGGTACCGGGTCCAAATAACCTGATGCTGATAGTCGGCAAGAAAATCCGCATAAACGGCTTTATAGTCTCCGATCATACCAATATACGATCCCAATTTCTGGAAGATATGGTGGGCTGGATTGAAACGGGCAAGATCAAGAGTCGGGAAACCGTAGTCGAGGGTCTCGACAACGCGGTAGATGCCTTTTTGGGACTATTCAGCGGCAAAAACTTCGGCAAAATGGTCGTCAAGATATGAGCTGAATATACCCGTGAGCGGTGCAACTCCGTTACACTGTAGTGGTAGGGACTTCTAAACTGCTTTCGATATCAGTAGCAACCAGGAACCCTACGAATAGGGAGAGCCAGTAAATAGACAAGGAAGATTGGTAGCTGAAGGTTCCGGGGGGCACCGTGCTAGTACCGACATTTTTTGTACTCTGTGGCTTCATCATGCTGGGCGTCGGCGCCGAGATGATGCTCAGTGGCAGCAGCAGATTGGCCGTACGTTGGGGCATCTCGCCACTGTTAGTCGGACTCACGATAGTCGCATTTGGTACCAGTGCTCCGGAACTGGCTGTCAGCATTGAATCCACCACCTCCAATTTAAGCGCTCTCGCGCTAGGCAATGTTATAGGATCGAATATTGCAAATATTGGATTGGTCCTGGGTATCATGGCCTTAATCAAGCCTATTCGTATCGAACGTCAGCTGGTGAGAAAACAGATTCCGCTGGTAATCATCAGCTCCATGCTCATGGGGGTATTGCTACTCGACGGGCAACTGGACCGGTCTGACGGCTTGTTTCTAACTGTGGGCTTGGTGGGCTATCTGATCATTAGCTACCTGCAGATCGGTGCTGAATACGACGCCCGGGAACTGGAACTGCATCCAACCCAAAACAAACGGCAATCCGGGCAGGTTTTATTTTACCTGTTGCTCATCATCGCAGGATTGTCATTGCTGATTTTTGGCAGTCGCATATTTGTCATCAATGTGGTTACTCTCGCAGGCTTGTTGGGAATCAGTGAGGCTGTAATAGGCCTGACCCTGGTTGCCGTAGGTACCAGCATTCCCGAGCTAGCCACATCGCTGGTTGCTGTATCGAAAAATCAGGCTGACATGGCTATTGGCAATGTTGTCGGATCGAATATATTCAATGTGCTTTGTGTATTGGGCATCACCGCTATTATTGGAACTGTTTATGGTGACCAGTTTGCGGTTGCCGATTTCACAGTGATGATTTTGTTTTCATTAATCCTGCTACCATTCGCGTGGACCAATTTCACCCTGAGTCGCATGGAAGGATTGTTCCTGCTTTCTGGTTACGTGGTGTATCTAGTATTTGTCAGCCAGCAAACTTAGCCCGGATAGTTCTCCACGCTTGCTTACAGCAAGAGTG
>DMJN01000292.1:4275-11856 GCA_003451715.1 Gammaproteobacteria bacterium
GTGGAGAACTATCCGGGCTAAGAACTCGTCAAATGCACTTTCCCCTGTTTTAAATCTTCCACTGCCTGGTTATGGCTGAGATAGTTGTTGCCCGAGAGCTCCCTGAAGAATTCCGTACCGGCAAGCTTATCCATGATGGGGCCTTTGACTTCTGACAGGTGCAGATCAATATGCAATTCTTTCAAAGCCTCGCTTATTTTCTCGAGTGTCTCCAGGGCACTCATGTCAACTTCATTGACTGCCGTACACATAAGTATTACATGTTTCAATTTTTGGTTGTCAGCGACCAGTTTGAATATTAATTCTTCCAGGTAACGGGTGTTAGCAAAATACAAGCTTTCATCTATGCGAATAGACAACAGATTTGCGTAAGTCTCTACCGTATGACGGCTGACATTTCGAAAATGTTCGGTGCCGGCCACTCTGCCGATTACCGCAACATGAGGTTGTGAAGTCTTGTAAAGATGAATAAGGATTGAAGCCAGAACCCCAGCCGCTATACCGATTTCAACACCTATGACGAGGGTTAAGAACAATGTTATGAATACGGCGGTAAAATCAGCCCGAGAATATTGCCAGGATTTTCGAAACACGGAAAAATCGATCAATGAATAAACCGCCACCAGGATAATTGCGGCCAGACAAACCTTGGGAAGCCAGTATAAGACTGGTGTAAAAAATAGTGTCACTACCGCAATGAGAATGGCTGTGAACAGCCCGGCCGCCGGCGTTGCAGCTCCTGCCTCAAAATTTACTACCGAGCGTGAAAAGCCTCCGGTAATTGGAAATCCGCCGCCGAAAGACACGGCGATATTGGATGCCCCCAATCCCACCAACTCCTGATCGAGGTCAATGCGCTCTCGCCGACGCGCGGCAAGTGTCTGAGCCACAGATATCGATTCAACAAAGCCGATAATAGAAATAAGCACCGCCGAACCCAATAAACTATTGACCAGGTCGAGTGAAAAATCCGGAGCAGCCAGAGCCGGCAGTCCCTTAGGTACATCTCCCAGCAATTGCACTCCCTGTTGGTCGAGACGCAGCAGGAATGCAAGACTTGCCATAATGATAGCTACCAGCAGAGGACCTGAGCGCGAAACCGTAGTCGCTATGCGGGCATTCATACCAAGCGCTAGCAGACCACGCCTGAGGCCAGTCTTACACCAGACAATCAGCAGAATGGCACCGGTCCCCAGCCCTAACGTTATGCCGTTAGCATCACTGACTGATTGGGATAAGGACATCAGCAACTCAATTACATTTTGCCCACTGGTGCTGATGCCCAACATATGTTGCAACTGGCTAAGACCGATGATGATTGCCGATGCTGTAATAAAGGCGCTGATTACCGGGTGAGATAGAAAATTTGCCATGAAGCCCAATCGAAGCAGGCCAAGCAGCAACAGAAATCCACCGGACAGAAAAGCCAGTGTCATCGCGGCGGCAACAGCCTGTTCACTGCCATCTAGCGATAACTTGCCAAGAGCTGCAGCCGTCATCAGCGATATAACGGCCACCGGGGCTACGGAGAGAGTGTTGCTCGTTCCGAACAGAGCGTATACCGTGAGCCCGAACATGCTGGCATAGAGCCCGGTTTCCGGCGGTAGTCCGGCAACCAGCGCATAAGCCAGCGCCTGTGGTATCAGCATGATAGCTACGATGATTGCCGCTATGACATCGTCGGCAAACTTGCCCTTCCCATAATGGGAACCCCAGGCAATGATTGGCAGAAAGCGGCGGGGCGAAAATCCTTTATTCAATACAGTGCTATTTCCTATTTTGATTCGTGAGACTTGACCTGCCGATGGCCGAGCCATCGTACACACCTGATACAAGCAAACACCGTCAGATCAATTAACAAAGTGATGAAAACAGCCAGTGCCAGGCCCCATTGTATCGCAATCGAATTCAAGGGTACGGTATAACTATATTGTTGCAGAGTCTCATCAAAAAATTCCCGATCGGCAGTGAAGATCACGTGAAATGCCATCGCTACCATATTGTCCTGCATTGCCTGCTGTTCGATGCTAAGCCGGTTGTAACGGTCTACTATCATGCGAATACTGGCCGCATCCCGCTGAAATACTTCATCATCGCTGGCCTGGTAGTAGGCAATAAGAGCATCCAGATCACCTTCGAACAAAACGTCTGCGGTTGACTGAAAGCCGCTAATGTTGATGCTGACTTCCCGAAAGTGGGCATCGATGCGCTGTTGGTATTGATCGATAAAACTCGGCACCTGAATTCCCAACAGCAAACCGACTGCGAAGAGAAACAGCCTGCTATAGGCGCGAAACAGTGATGTGAAGAATAGGGACATGGGGAAAACGTCAGAAAGCCTTAGCGTCGTTCCTGGTTTGACCACAAATCCTCTATCGAAGTTCTATCCCTGCGACAATAAATCGCGCAAATCGATAATGGCTGCATTGGCTCTGGAAATATAATTTGCCATGGTCAGGGAGTGATTTGCGAATGTCCCAAAACCAGATCCATTCAGAATGACCGGGAAAAATACCGTGCGTTGACTCGCCTCCAGATCCCGAATGATCTGACGCAAACTTGCGGAAGCATTCTTGTCATCCAGCACTTGTTCAAAATCGATTTCTACCGCTCTCAAAAAATGCATCAATGCCCAGGTAGCACCACGGGCTTCATAAAAAACATTATCAATTAGTAGCCAGGGGGTTTGCACAGATATATCCAGTGCTGCCGGTGTCGACTGCGCCGCCCCAATATCTATATTGACTCGCTCCTCGCCGACACTAGCACTGAGGCGTTGTGACAAACTACCCAATCGTGATTCAACATTCAGCAACCAGTTGGAAAGATTATCGGCGCGTGCGTAGAACTGGGCATCTGCATTCTGCGGATCGGCGATACGCCCCAGGTAAGAATAGAGTCGCTCAATCGCCACGGAGTATTCACTCTCTGAAGGAGGAAATATCCAGCTATCAGTGTCGAAGTGAAAATTCGGTTCGCTGACAATCAGGTCTGGGTCTTCAACGGACTGGGATTGCGAACGACTGAAGTTCTCACGAAAGGCCCTGGAAAAATCGCGCACCTGGACCAGCGCACCGAACTCCCAGTTTGGAATATTATCCAGGTACAGGCCAGGCGGCATTATGTCGTTTGATAAATATCCACCCGGTTTGTTCAACAAGGTTTCCGCTACACGAATCATCGCAGCAGTGCTTGCCGCACCCACTACATAGTCATTGCCTGACAGCGCGAGCTTTTCATTGGTGTTTTGGGCAACAGAGAATTCTGCGGGCTCTCGACTCCAGTATATGCCGATCACCAGTACAAATATCAGGACAACGCCAAGGATACTAAGTGCTATTTTTTTTCGCTTTGATCCGTCGCCACCTAATCGGAAAATCGATAGGAATGACGAGAGAAATGAAAACCATTTTTGTTTGACGTTAGCCCAGAACATAACTGCAGTTTACACTAATCCTGCGGCATTCTCAGTCGAATACTGGTTCTGCCTGCTAACTCGATATTACCCCGTAAGCGATAGCCTGCGACGGCATCGCGCATGACGCTATACATCCAACGTGCAAGTTCGTCGTTGGGTGCGGTGATCAAGAAGAATGCACCGTGTTGCTTTGCCTGTTTTGCAATATCTGTCAATTGTTCCTGAGCGCTCTCACTACGTCGCGAAAACTCCCCACCATCAAATGTGAAAAACAAATCACCTGAATTCATTTCATCCCGCAGTCCCGCACTGGCTCTGGCGATACCCGGATGATCCTCATCGATAAAGCGTGCCCGGTCTAACATTAATTCAGCATCGGCAAACAATCCCTGGCGACTGGCCTCACCGGCCAGTTGCACGTAACGGGCGACAATATCCTGTAGCCCCTGCAGAGCAATCTCATTGTCTGGATCATAAGCAAGCACCCGCATGAATTTCGCATGGGCATTGTCATCAACCGGTGTTAGCAGACGGTCAGCATCCAGCGACTGCAGGCCAGCGAATAACAAATCGGCAATCAGGCGTTGCCGATCCGTACCCGCTGCTCCGCTTACCGTCTCGGCTTCGGACAGAGTCCTGATGCTAACGGTGTCTTCGGAAACCTCGGCTTCGCCTGGTTCAGCAGGTTGTTCCTGCACGGCACAGGCTCCCAACAGCAGAGAGATTAGCAGTAGTGAAGTGAGCGAACGAAGCGTCATTATCCAGGCTTACTCCAGTAGCTCAGAGAACGAGATAAACTCCAGGTAGTCCCCTGGTGCAACCGAGGAATAGGGAGGGATTATGGCAAGTCCATCCGCCCGGCTCAAGGAAGTGGCGACGCCCGAGCTCTGATTATCAAAGGGAACCAGTTGGGTTGTTCCGGAGGCATTTTTTGTAAGGTGTGCCCTGATATATTCCTGCCGCTGACCCGTCTCTCCTTTTTCGAAGCCAGAGGGTACCAACAATGGCGTAGCGAGCGGCTTATCACAGCCAAGCATGGTGAGCAGGCAGGGCCTGACCAGCATTACCAATGTTACGAAGGCTGACACAGGATTACCGGGCAATCCGAAAAACTGGGTATCGCCTACCTTACCACTGGCAAATGGCTTACCCGGCTTGATGGCCAGTTTCCACAATTCCAGACGCCCAACGGCTTCTACAGCGGCTTTAACGTGATCTTCCTCTCCCACCGACACGCCGCCGGTGCTGATAATACAATCTGCCTGGCTTGCCGCCTCTTCGAGCGCCACTTTGGTGCTGCTCAGATCATCTTGCACCTCGCTGATCTCAATAACTTCGGCGCCCAGAGACTGCAGCAGGGCGGAGAGTGTAAAGAGATTGGAATTGTAAATTTGGCTCCCCTGTAGCGGGGTGCCGGGTAGCACCAGCTCGTCGCCAGTGGTCATCACTGCCACTGTGAGCTTGCGTCTTACCGGTAGCTCAGTCAATCCTACCGAAGCGGCTAATCCAATATCTTGTGGACGCAGGCGCCGGCCTGAATGCAACAGGGTTTCTCCTTCCCTTATGTCGTCTCCGGCATCCCTCAGGTTTTGACCGGGCACTGCTGCCTGCAGGATCTCTACCTGATCACCATCGAGCCTGGTTTTCTCCTGCATCACCACGGCATCTGCACCCTCCGGGACCGGAGCTCCGGTAAAGATCCGGGCAGCCTCACCAGCCGATACTGGCGTTCCTACCTGCCCGGCCACAATTCGCTGAGTGACTCGCAGAACCATGGGTTCACTCACCAGATCGGCAGTTCGAACCGCATAACCGTCCATGGCACTGTTGTCCAATGGTGGAACATCGACCTGGGATACCAGATCAGCGGCGAGTATTCGTCCAACCGCATTCAGTAGTGCAACGGATTCCTGATCAACTACGCCAGGCAGGCTCTGCAGTATTTTATCGAACGCTTCTGCCAGGGGAGTTAGGGTAGTACTGTTTTGTTGACTCATTAATTGATTCCAATTGTCATGCGGCGCTGGGCTCTGTAGATCCCTTATCTTCAACTTGAGAAAAAGTTCTGGATCGATCGCTATAGAGTAATTTGATAACGTCCTGCAAATGCCCGTGCCAGGTTCTGGGTTTTATGCCGAAGGTGTCGAAGATCTTTTTGTTGGACAAGGTCGAATTATGGATCTCAGGAACTCTCGATTCCCGTTCAGTAATCTTGATCTTCTCCAATAGTCGATAGATCTGCTCGTCATGATTGGCCGCGTATTTTAGGGTTTGTTCTGCAAACTCACATTCTTTCTTGGTTTCCAGTCCGCTGTAATGGTAGGTGCCCCATACATTCGCGTCACAATCCACCTGTTGGCAGACCGCCAGGATTGCCACTGCAAGATCGCCGGTGTGAGTGGGACTGAAACGCCTTCGCGAAACCTGTAATTGCCCCTCATTCTTGATAGCGGTACGTATCCAGGATTTGATCAGGCCCTTCTTGTGTTGTCCGAATAACCAGCCGGAACGGATGATAATGTGGGCATTGTAGTTCTGGACAGCCAATTCTCCCTCCAGCGATGTCTTTCCGTATACACCCTGGGGATCGGGATCATCGTTTTCGTTGTAACCCAGTTTCTTCTCACCATTGAAAACATAGGCATTGGACAGATGCAGCATGGGTATATTGAGATGATTACAAATCTCCGCCAGAGTACCCGGTAGCAGCCCATTGATACGCCGGCAACGTTGTTCTGATGACTCCGCTCGTTTCAGGGCACCATGATTGCCGGATATAAAATCCGACAGGTTGACCATCTGGGTGGGTGAATAGTCGGTGACCATCTTGGCAATGGCGACACCATTGTCAGGGTCGAAGTGCTTATCAGCAGGCGCCTGGAAACGGATCTTGCGCTTGCGCAAGATCTCCACCAGGTCTTTGGCAGTGGGGCTGTTGCCACCCACAATAAACAGCTTCATTCAGGATTTCCGCTTCAAATCAAACACATATCCATTCGAATGCTTAAAGTTCGGTGAAAGACTGCGGGAAGTCAAGCCTGACGCGGGATAGACATGATTCGGCAGGCGCTCACGGCAAGCAGGGAATTGCTCGAGCGCACCGCTGCTGTCCCGGTGCCGGCTTCTCTAGAAGGGGATATCGTCGTCGAAATTATCGAAGTTTGCCGGTTGTTGCTGCGCAGGTGCCGCCTGTGCGGGTTTGGCACTGGGCTGGCTTTGCTGGTTTTGTTGACCGAAAGGATTGTCTCCCTGGGCGCCGGCACTGCCACGTGAGTCCAGCATCTGCATTTCATTTGCGACGATTTCAGTGGTATAGCGCTTCACGCCATCCTGTTCCCAGGAGCGGGTCTGTAGTCGACCTTCGACATACAGCTTGGACCCCTTCTTGACGTATTGATCGACGATTTCGGCGAGGCGATTGAAGAACACTACCCGGTGCCACTCGGTGCATTCCTGCTGCTCACCGGTGTTCTTGTCTTTCCAGCTATCGCTGGTTGCCAGGGATAAGTTCGACACCGCATTGCCATTTGGCATGGTTCGACACTCCGGATCATTGCCCACATTACCCACCAGAATTACCTTATTTACACCTCGACTCGCCACGCTGAAATCTCCATTTGGGACTCATTGATTGAATACTCAAGTCTATACCATCACCAGGAATAAGAGAAAATTATTGAGAAATTAGGACACCGGAATCCCTGCCCAACTCACTGATCAATTCCTGATCACTTCCCCGCCCCTTGTCTCTTGTCTCCTGTTTGCTCCCCCATGCGTAATTGTCGATAATGGTCGGTTTCGCTCTTCGACTCTCGGTTGCAAGGATTCAGGAAATGGACTCGATTGTAGTACGTGGTGCCCGCACCCATAATCTCAAGAACATCAACCTCAAAATTCCCCGCGATAAACTGATTGTCATTACCGGTCTCTCCGGCTCCGGCAAATCCTCGCTGGCCTTCGATACGCTCTACGCCGAGGGTCAGCGCCGCTACGTAGAATCCCTCTCTACCTATGCCAGGCAGTTCCTGTCCATGATGGAGAAGCCCGATATCGATCATATCGAAGGGCTGTCGCCGGCGATCTCCATCGAGCAGAAGTCCACTTCGCACAATCCACGCTCCACGGTGGGTACGATTACCGAGATTTACGACTACCTGCGGCTG
>DMJN01000072.1 GCA_003451715.1 Gammaproteobacteria bacterium
CATGGTCATGACCATCCCCGGTGATTTTAACTTCGCCAGCGTCGGGGACCTGATGATGCGACGCCCGGCTTCCCAGTTAGCGGATCCGGCCGTGCAGGCGGCGCTGCAATTGATTAGTGAGGCCGACCTCGCGGTTGGGAACATGGAAGGGGAACTGGCAAATCTGCGAGATTTTGACGGACCTCTCAATGGCTTCGTGGGCACACACGAAGTCGCCGCCGATTTGAAGAAGATTGGTTTCGACATGGTCAACCGCGCCCAGAATCACCTACTGGACTCTGAGGTGGAGGGCATGTTCTCCACCAATACATTGTTGGATGAGGCCGGTATTGTTCACGCAGGAACCGGCAGGAATCTGGACCAGGCCGCTGCGCCGGCCTACCTGGAATTACCGCAGGGCCGGGTGGCTATGGTCGGCATGCACGCGCCACTCTGGCAAGAACACCGGCGCCTGGGAGCGACCTCGCAGGTGGGTAATCTGGGTGGGCGCCCCGGGCTTAATATGCTGAACTACACCGAGACGATCGTAGTGACCGATGAGCAACTGGCGTCTCTCAAACAGGTCCGCGATCAATTCCTGGAATTCAGATCGAATTACGACAATCCGGAGCCGATGCCCGGCAACGAACCGAGCGACAGAGTGCGATTCCCCGCTTCCAGCTCCGGTCGGGAAGATCCGACCTACCGCGCCGCACGCCCGGGTGAGATTCCCGGCACGGTGGACTACAGCCTCAGACCAAACGATTTGTCACGCACCCTCAGAAGCATTCGCAATGCCAAGCGCTACGCCGACTTCGTGGTGGCCACGGCGCATATCCACCAGGGACAGTCGGTGCTCGAGCAGATGCACCTCAGCACCAAACCACCTGACTTCTACGTCGACCTGGCGCACCAGGCCATCGACACCGGCGCCGATGTCTTTGTCGGGCACGGCGTGCAACTGCTGCGGGGAATCGAAATCTACAAAGGCAAGCCGATCTTCTACGGGCTTGGCGAGTTCTTCCGTGAGTCAGTGTGGACGCTTCAAGAGCAAATGGGGCAGCAGGATGCGAATCAGCGAGGGCCACGGCAGAATTTCTCGAGAAACTTCGGCGGCTCGACGCAATCCCTGGAGAGTCTGGTGGCCATCAGTCACTACCAGGATGGCGAGTTGGCCGAGGTACGTTTATACCCCACCGAGTTGGGCTCCGACGGTCCGGACTCGAGGCTGGGGATTCCCCGGCTGGCAGCGCCAGATCTCGCACAATCGATTCTGGTGAGGATGCAGCGGCTGTCTCAGGAGTTTGGCACGACTATCAGCATCGAAAACAATGTCGGCGTAATAAGAATTAATTAGAAATTATATGCTCGTCATTGACAAAATTATTCTGAATCGCACCTTTTCTTGGCGGGCAGAGCGACTCGCCACCTGGAGTTTGAATCCCAGCGTGTCGTACTTCCGCCACCAAGTGCGACAGGCTCAATCGGTGGGCTGACGTGGCCTAGTCGTCTGCACCCCATGAGTGAACCGAGATCTTCCAACTCCCATCGGGCTGGCGCCTGATCACATCGAGATATCTACTAGTCGACGTGATCGACTCAGCGCGGTCTCTGAAGAATATCTCGTTAGTGCCCCAGTATCTTCTTACGGCCAGATCTCCAGATAGGTCCACTACTGGATTTGAGTAGTCAAGCTTCCAGGACTCGATAGCCGCGTTGCTGGACTCGTAGAACTTAAAGACCGCTTCTTTGCCCTCGATGGCAGGAAAATCCGGAGGGAGTACAACAGCGTCGGCCGTGAAATAGGAAATGAACTCGTCGACCTCACGTGGGGTAAGTTGATAGATCTCATCCAGCTGACCTTGAAGTATCGAGAGGTCGGTGTCCGCATCCGGCGGTGAGCTACAACTGCACAGAAACAGCGCGAGTATTAGAAATGGAAGGGCCGTACTCCTCATTCTCTCTCCGGATTTGTATTGGGTTTCGCCAGACTTTGCGACATCCCGCTCGGCCGGTGCTAGCTGCATGTGTACAGGAAAAAAAGAAACTATGCCTCGTAGAGTCTAGCTGATGTCATTCCAACGTGGCCATTTTATTAGACGCACCCAAACGGCGATTTCTGTAATTACCACCAATACGAGGAATCCTGTTGCTGGAGCGGTGGAACCTACCAAAGATAGTAGGATTGCTATGACAATTAACGCTAATGTGATGAAATGCTTTTTCATGCTCCCCAGACTACTCCTATTTTGGAATTGATACAAAATTTCACAGTTTTGCTTATGGCGCCCCGATGACTTAAATGCCAACCGTGTGACCATTCCCTGTGATTGAGCCTGCAGCAGAGTACAGCAGTAATGGGGCCTCTCCTTATTTATTCATCTCCAGATTTTCCATTTTCAGGATCCTCTCCGTTCTTTGCTCGAAATGCCTCATAGGCTTCTTTTCCTTCTTCCTGCCAGTACTTTTGAAATATTTCTTCACGAATTGATACTGGTCTATCGTTTGAATCCACAAGATGCTTCCACTTATGGCGTCTTCTGTACATGAACCTCGGGCCACGGCCGAGAGCACCAGAGGCGAAAAACAACTTTACCAGGATAAACAGGCCTAACGCCTGCCAGTAGGAAATTGTAGGCAAATCAAACATCGCCGCTAAAGTTGCATTCCATAAAAACTGAATTACAAATCCAAGCACTACAAGCAGAATCAAAATGCCTGACACAACACGGATAAGCTTCCCTGACTTGTGGGTTCTCTTGCCATGATGTGAAAACATAAAATACCTCCTTAAGTTTTCAGATAACGATTGCGTAAGTTTTTAATCGCCCCCTATTCATTAAGACAAATTACTCCTCTTTCTTCCAGTTGCCTTATTGCCTCAGCTTCCAGCCCAATCTCTTTAAGTAGGCTCTCGTTTGCCTCGCCGAGGCGCGGTGATGGCAAGTCTTCCGATTGCTCAATTCCCTCGATGGTAAACGGCGATCGAATTCGACGCATGGTGCCCTCGGTGGGATGTTCGTACTCTTCAAAGAAGTCGACTGCCTTAAGGTGTTCGTTATCGAGAAGATCATCCAGTCGATTGATCCGGGTGTGGGGGATGTCGGTCTTGCCCAATAATTCACACCACTCGTCTGTCGTTTTGGACGGCGTGAATTCAAAAATCTTCGCATACAGTTGATCGATGTTTGCACTGCGCTTTACCGGATCTGTCACCAGTTCCCATTCCGTCAGTTCGGGGTGATCCACCAGCTCGAAGAACGCAATCCAATGCTTGGTGGAATAGGGCAGCACTCCAATAAATCCATCCCTGGTTGGATAGGGTCGACGATAAGGAGAATTCATGCGCTCGTAGCCGGTACCGCCTTCGCTGGGAACGAAGCTCTGGTTGGCTAATTGCTCGACCATGATAAATGAGATGAGGCCTTCGAACATCGGTGTCTCTATGAAGCAGCCCTTGCCAGTGCGAAACTTGTTCACCAGCCCGCCTAATACGGCAATTGCCAGTTGGTGTGCAGCTACCTTATCGGCAATGATCGTGGGTGCGTACTGTGGATTGCCCTCTGCATCGGCGTTCAGGTGGGCAAAGCCGGATGCCGCCTGGATAATGTCATCGTAAGCCGGTGCATCGGCAAGCGGTCCCGCTTCCCCAAAGCCCTGTGCCCCGCAATAGACGATTTCCGGGTTATGCGCTTTGACATCGTCGTAACCAATGCCCAGCTTAATCGCCGTCTTGTTA
>DMJN01000075.1 GCA_003451715.1 Gammaproteobacteria bacterium
ACGCACAAAGAACCGATAGAGCTTACCCGCTATGTAGTCCGCCGTTACCGGCTGCTCCATGATGATGTCGATGATCTCCACGCCATCGAAGTCACCGCTGCGGCCGAGAAAGGATTTCTCGCCGCTGTCGTGCTGCTCCTGGTTAACTACGAAATCGACATCCACGTAATTCCATCCGGTAAAGGCACGGGCGGCTTCGCGGATATCGGTCTCGCTGTAATTACCGACGCCCATGGTGAACAATTCCATGATCTCCCGAGCAAAATTCTCGTTCGGTGCACCTCTGACGTTGACGCCCGCATCGAGGAAGGACAGCATCGCCGGATCCTGCGCCACGGCAACCATGAGGTCGCGGAAGCTGCCGGTGCCCATCTCGTGGAACAGTTCCAGTTCCATCAGCAGCTTGCGGTAATCCCGTACCTTGCCCTCATTGATCGCGTAGTGCCCATGCCAGAACAGGGCCATTTTCTCCTGCAGCGGATTATTGGAGGCCACCATGCGGTTAGCCCACCAGTAGCTCACCCGATTGGTTTCCAGCACGCTGGCACGCAGCCAGTAGAAGAACTTATTGACCACCGGTTGCAGGCGGCGATTGCCTTGGGGTTTTACCTTGATGCCCAGTGCCTCGCCGGTTTGCTTGGCCAGGTCGGTGGTGGCCGGCCTGCTGGGTGGAAAGGGCTCCAGCCCCGGATCGTGAATGCCGGAATGATCGAAGGGCTCCAGGTGACTGTTATCGGCTGTATCGAAATAGACCAGGCTGCGAACCGCCTCGCCTGGCGACATGGCAGCCAGTACAGCGATCTGTTCCGGGGTGCCCCCAAATCCAGCTCGTTCCAGTAGATGGGCCGCGGTGTCATAGTTCCAGTCAGTACTGGATAGGGGCGTGAGATCGTCTTGCCAGAAAACAAACCCGCCTTGTTGGGCATAGCCCGGTAGTGCCACCAGCAGTGCCGTGATACCGGCAATACCGACGCGATTCATCAATTTCAGTCGGCGAAGCATAAGGCTGTTACTCCCTTGTCTCTAGAGTCCCACTTTATTCTATATTTGAACGCTTGTGAAAGGCTTAATAATTGGGGTCAGAGCAAAAATACAGTTGTTTTACAGCGTTGCACTTCGAATTTCAGCTTATGGCTTTCAGCGGGTAACCGATCGGTTTCGTCATTCCATTCTCAGGGCATCTACCGGATTCGAAGTTGAAACCTTGATTGCATGGAGAAATACCGTGGCTATTGCCGCAAGAATAGTAAAGACACTCGCCAGTACAAATATTTCTAAACTCATGTCTATGTGACTCTCAAATCCCTGCAGCCAGTAGTTCAGGTACAAGAATGCAGCTGGCCAGGCCAGTAGATTAGAAATCACCACCGGTCTGGAAAATTGCCACAACATCAGCCTTACAATATCAATTCTCGAACTTCCCAGTACCTTCCTAATGCCTATCTCCCTTGTTCGTCGCTCCGCCACAAAAGCAGCCAGGCCAATAAGGCCCAGAATGGCGATTAAAATCGCGATGCTCGCATAGATACCCAGCAACTCGGCCTGTCGGCTGATGTTCTGATACATGGTCTGGATAGTCTGATCGAAAAACTGACGACGTATAGGGCCAGGATCTCCTGCCTCCTGCCATATTCGATCAATCTCATTCAATGTCGCAGGCATGTTTTCTGCCTGAATACGTACCGCCATGATCTGGGTTATCTGCGGCTGCAGGTAAAATACTGTGGCGGGTATTTCTCTTTGAACTGATCCCACCTGAAAATCTTCCAGAACCCCAATTATCTGTGCATCGTGACTGGGTGTCATTTCTGCCGGCAGCCGAAATACATGACTCCAGGTGATCATCTCACCCAGGGCGCGTCCATCTCATTGTCAAACCCCATGGCCCTGACCATGGTTTGATTGACGATAATTGGCTGTGGCACCAGCCACTCATTATTTTCGGGTACTAAATCGGCGATTCTATCCTTGGTGAAACCACGCCCCGCCAGGAGTTTGAAATCAATCAGCTGAAGAAAATCGCTGTCGACCGGATCGTAGGCAACCCCGAACCGCTCAGTCGCCGCCTTGCCCTTGGGCACGACCGAAGCCCCCAGCCCATGCCATATTGAGGTATCTGGGTTGCACACCCTACCGACTTTACATTGGGCACTTGTAGAAATTGTTGTTTCAGCTGGTCAGCACAGCCATTGGTCGTAATCATTACAATCGGATCATCGAGTTGTCTGACGGATTCACGAAATCCAAATTGTCCCTGTTGATAAATAACATAAGCGCTGACTAACAAGGCGGTTAGTATCGCAAATTGAAATACACTCAATGCTTCTCTTATAAATGCACTCGAGCCCTTTGGTTTATTAGTCTGAAAAAGTGCCATCGGCGTAAAGCGTGAAAGTACCAGTGCCGGATAGATACCAGCGACTAAGGAAGTGAGCACGGCTATCGACAAAGCACCGAGCAGAAATCCAGGTGAGAGAACAATTGAAAAATTCATCTCTCGGGACATGAAGCCATTAAATGGAGCAAGCAAAAGTGCGGCCAGCCCAACCGCGAAAACACAGCTGATCAATACATAGGTAGTAGATTCGGTTAGAAACTGAAAGATCAGGGATTTGCGGCCAGCTCCTACAGTTTTTCTAATAGCTATCTCTCGAGACCGCTTCGCTCCTCTAGCCGTCATCAAGTTGATGTAGTTTATCGAAGCGGTGATGAGTATTAACAACGCGACGGCCGAAACCGTGTACACATTTTGCAGATTGACACCCGTAGCGGTGGCATCACCGGTTGTCAGATGTACATCCGTTATGGGTCGCAACTCGATCTGGTAGATCTCGCTATTCTTGCGACCGCCCTGCACCGGCAGGTGGCGATCCAGCATGGCCCCCATATCATCTGTGATGTTGGCAAGATTCTCAGTAGCGGGGAGCCTGAAATAGGTGGAAGTTAACCAGGATTTGCGGCCGTAGTATTGATTGATAGGGCTTCGATCCTGTACAGCGATTGGGGAAAAGGCAGCGTTCGCAGATCCCAATATCTCGAAGTCCAAGTGAGTATTGTCGGGCAGGTCGGCAATAACGGCTGTCACTTGCATGGGGTTTTCACGCCCGAATAACAGGGATTCTCCGACCGCATCGTCCGTACCAAAGTATTTTTCAGCGATGCTCTTGCTTATGACAACCGCATCGGGTTGATCCAGCGCTCCTGCCAAATCGCCATGGATGCTGGAAAAGGGGAACACGTCGAAAACTTCAGGATCGGCCCAATCCACTCGCTCATTGAATTCCAGCTCGCTGGAATCCTGATCTACACCCACTACTGTCGAGCTGCCCAATAAACGGGCGACTGCGGTCACTTGAGGATAATCGGATTTCAACCAGCGCCCGAGCTCCACCGGGCCCGATCCGAATCGCCGGTCACCGCTTACGGAATAGGCTCTGTACAGCTCCTGATGATCGGGTAGCCAGGAATCATAGCTGAGCTCATCCTGGACAAATAATCCGATGAGTAGCGCCGCTGTAAGACCAAGCGTCAAGCCGACAATGCTAATCGAAGCGTAAAGCTTGTTGCACCTTGAGTTGCGCCAGGCGATTAACAGGTAATATTTGAACATGACGGCCTACTTACTGTATTCACTCAGGGAGAGCAAAAGAAATTAACTCCGCGTCGTCGTCCCGGCCACCGCCAGCAACGGCAATATATTGACGGCCTTCATGCAGGTAGCTCATGGGTGGTCCATGCAGGCGTTGCTCCACCAGAACTTCTGCCACCAACTCACCCGTCATCTTGTCCAGTGCCACCAGGATTGAACCATGGGCTGCGGGATCGATCTCGTCCTTCTGAGCGAGATAGGATATCAACAGCGTCTTGGTAATCAGCACGCCACCCTCTGCAACGACGTCATTATAGACACTTCCCAGATCAGGAAGATTCAGGTGCTCCAGCATGGGGTGATCGGCCGGTCCCCTGCCAAACGGCACCTGCCACAGGTGATCACCGGAGTTCAGGTTGATTGCCGTAATGCGACGGTAAGGCGGCTTTAACAGCGGCAAGCCGAAGGGCCCAACCTCACGCTCCATCTGAATCACAAAGGGCCAGTCCGAGGTGCCTTGCAGTGGTTCCACCAGCGACATGCCATGGGGTCGAGTGGCTGAAGGTATATAGAGGACTTTGGTTTCCGGATCGACTGTTGCGCCGGGGAAGTTGGCACCACCACCAGCGCCCGGCACCACAAAAGTTGCCAGCTTGTCGTTGCTGCCACGTACGATCGGTGGCGTGAAGATCGGCCCCAGCAGAAACTCGCTGGCCAATTCGCGGGCCGCCGCAGCGATCTCCGGCGTGAAATCGATAAGATCCTCTTCGCTCACCCCCTGCCGGTCGAAGGGTGCGGGTCTGGTGGGAAACGGTTGTGTCGGATGGGCCCGTTCACCGGGAACGGTGCTCGCTGCAACCGGACGTTCTTCGATCGGCCACACCGGCTCGCCGGTAAGGCGATCGAATACATAAGTAAAAGCGGTCTTCGACACCTGGGCAACGGCCTTTATCGGTCTGCCGTCTACCACGATATCCACCAGGTTTGGTGCCGAGGCGATGTCATAATCCCACACCCCATGGTGTACGGTCTGAAAATGCCAGATCCGCTCACCGGTATCGGCATCCAGCGCCACCAGGGATTCGGCGAAGAGGTTTTCACCGAGGCGCATGCCGCCCCAGTAGTCATTGCTTGGCGTGGAAGTGGGTAAGTAGACAATACCCGCTTCGTCATCGGCGGATATGAAGGTCCAGACATTGGTATTACCTGCGGTGTGCCAGGAATCGTTTTCCCAGGTTTCGATGAATTCTTCCCCTTGCTGGGGAATAGTATTGAAACGCCATTTGAATTCGCCGGTGTAGGTGTCATAGGCGCGCACATGTCCCGGTGGATTTCGGTTGTACATGCCGTAGTCAAAGATTTTCGAGCCGACTATTAAAGAAGTACCTACTGCAATAGGCGCCGCACCGGCAGTGATAAAATTTGATTCGAATTCCAGTCTGCCGAGATCGCTGCGCAGATCGACGAATCCATCGCCACCAAAATTGGGATCTGGCTGGCCGGTTTCGATATCGATGGACACCAGTTGCTTGCCAAGCGTCGCGATAAAGAGGCGCTCGATATTGCCATCGGTCCAGTACTCCATACCGCGGATCATGATGTTGGTTTGAATCGGTGAACCCAGTCGGTAACTCTCCGGATCGAATAGCCACAGCTCTTCCCCGCTTGCCGGGTCCAGTGCGGCCACCTGCCCATGATTGGTATTGACATACATCGTGCCATCGATCACCAACGGTACGGCGCGGTAGTCCGTTGTGGAGTAGGAAAGATCTTCGGGAATACGCAGGTCGGCCGAGCGCCAGCGCCAGGCGATTTCCAGCTCCGCAAAATTGCTGGCATCGATCTGGTCCAACGGGGAGTATTTATCAGAGAAATGAGTACCCCCCGCATGACGCCAATCGCCGGTCGTTGCGGTGGATTCCTCAAGCTCTTCCGATGCACAGCCCAGTAACAGGATGGGCAGCAGTAATAGTTGGGCAAATTTAGTTTTTGAGAAAATGGTCAATTTGATTCGAGCCTGAATAGTTAAAGAAGAATACAGTAGGGCACAGGATTATCCATTTCAATATTTGAGAAAAACTCAGTTGCCTGGTGTCAATAGATCGACCTGAATCCGATGCCTTAAATCTGAAACACCGATAAAGACAGGCCAGTCCCAGCAGGCTCACACCAGGCCCCATAAACGAAGCGGTGCCGGGCTGCTTAGTCCAGCAACTCTCCCCTAGCCTGGCAATGCGAATACAATCATTTCGTCATCGTCGTCGCGGCCCCCTCCGGCCACAGCGATATACTGTTTGCCTTCATGCATATAGCTCATCGGTGGTCCGTGCAGACGCTGGTCCACCAGAACCTCGGCGATCAGCTCACCGGTCATCTTGTCGTGGGCAACCAGAATTGAACCGTGGGCCTCGGGATCGATCTCGTCTTTCTGAGCAAGATAGGAAATCAACAGCGTCTTGGTGAGCAACACGCCGCCTTCGCTGACGACATCTGTAAACAAGCTACCTAGCGGTGGCAGGTTCAGGTGTTCCAGCATGGGATGATTTGCCGGGCCTCTACCAAACGGTATCTGCCACACATGCTCCCCGGTGTTCAGGTCGATGGCAGTAATGCGCCGGTAAGGTGGCTTCAGCAAGGGCAAGCCAAACGGCCCGACCTGCCGATCCATCTGAATCACATAGGGCCAGTCCGAGGTGCCTTCGGGCGGCTCCACCAGCGACATTCCGT
>DMJN01000132.1 GCA_003451715.1 Gammaproteobacteria bacterium
CCCGCCATAGCGATCCAGCACATTGCCGGAGGCGCTATTATCCTGCGTGTAGGCATTGACGCTCAGTGCAAGCAGGGGTGCGACACTCACGTAGGCCAATGCCTTCATGAATTTTTCTGGCTTCATGGGGACTCCTGGAACATGCTTGCGAACTATACCTTAGCGGGCTGGTGAGCTCCAGCCTCGCCGTTTTGCCGAGGATAATTCTTGTTAAATCAATAAGATAGATTAGGATAGCAAGATGGCGGGTCGCTCGGCACCCGAGCTGACGATTCTGCCTATGGCTGTTGCGTGGCTGTACCCGCACTGCCGCAGCTCCCGCAAACAGCTCTCGGCGGTAGTTTCGGGAATGCTGGCCAACAGGCCTCCAGCAGTTTGCGGGTCGAACAACAATTCGAAATGGGGATTGCTTGCAAATTCCGATTTGCTGTCGATGAAATCCTCAACCAGTTTGTTGTCCTGGTGCAGTGAGCTGAAGATTTCCTGCCCCAGGCAATCAATGGCGCCAGCTAGTGCTGGAATATCTTCCAGGCTGATCTGGGCTTCGACATTGTCCGTGTTCAGCATTTCGAGAAGGTGCCCAGCCAGGCCGAATCCGGTGACGTCGGTACAGGCGGTTGCACCGTGTTTAACCAGACAGGCCGCAGCGTCTTTACTGGATTGGGCCATCTGTGTCAGTGCTGCATCCATATTCCGGTGTGATGCCTTGTAGCGCATGTCGGCTGCCAACAGCGTTCCGCTACCCAGTGGTTTGGTCAGAATCAGGATGTCTCCTTGCTGCATACCGCTCTTGCCGAGTAGCTTACCCTCATCGGCAAAGCCGTTGACGCAGAGTCCGAAATGCAATTCGCTGCTCTCGGCCGAATGGCCGCCGATTAATGTACAGCCATTTTCCTGCAGGACCTCACTGCACCCTAGCATGAGTTCCTTGAGTTGCGAGCGGGTGTACTTCTTCGATGCAAAGGGCAGACCAACCACAGCCAGCGCAGAATGCGGCCTTGATCCCATCGCATAGATATCACTCAGGCAGTGATTAGTGGCGATTTTTGCAAACAGCCAGGGGTCATTAATAAACGCCTTTAACTGATCGATGCTCTGTAACAATACCCGGCCGTCTTCCAGAGCGATCATCGACGCATCCTCTACAGCGGAGTGAGTGGATAGGATGTCAGCGGTATCTATGTCGGGTAATTGTTGCAGTACCTCCTGCAATACGTTTCCCGCCACTTTGGCGCCACAGCCGGCACAGCGCATGGCGTGGGCCTTCAGCTTTTGCTCGGTTGCCTTGTCCACCAGTCCTTCCGTCAGCTCCATTGGTATTTTCATGGCGGGCAAGTCGGCAAACTTACGCAGAAAATTTCTATCGATACGATGCTTCAGCCGCCAGACCCAGCCACCCTGGTAGAATAAAGTATTGCGCGAAGCAATCGCCTTGTTGTTGCCCATACTCATCAACGCCAGTGCATAGCGCTGTGGGCGGTAGGTCTTCAGGCGACGTCCCGTGGCAAAGCGCAACAGGTTTTCCGCCAGCGGTTTGCCCTGCCTGACAGCATACACGCCGGTTTTGGGTCTGGGCTGGTCCTTTATGGTTGCTGCGTCACCGGCGGCGAACACGAAGTCATGGGATGTGGACTGGAGATGACCATTAACCTCGATGAAACCATCCTGGCTGGCATTCAATCCGCACTCAAATGGCCATTGTGGGATACTTGCCCCAGTTGCATAGATAATGGAATCTGCCGCGATAGTGCTGCCATTTTCACACTGAAGTTCTCCGGAATTAAACTTTGTTACCTTGCTCTGCAGCAATACTTCAACGCCACGACGTTGTAATTCTGCGCGCACAAAATTGCGGACTGACTGGTTATGCTGCTTTAACAGTTCCTCATCGGCGCTGATAATTTTGATGTTTAAATTCGACTCTTCAGTCAGCTTGATTCCGAGTTCTTTGAAAATTCTGACCTGCGCAGAAAAAGCCAGTTCTACACTGGCCGGACCGCCACCAACGATGGCCAGGGTGTAGTCGCGTTCTAAATCTCGAATTGTGGATACGGCGGCTTCGAATATCAATTGCCAGCGCCGCAGGAATTGGTCGATGGGTTTAACGCCGACGGCATGCTCCATTGCGCCAGGAATCAGGTGGGCGTCCGGCTTAGAGCCGATGTTCAATGACAATATATCGAACTCCATTGCCGGCCGCGATTGCAAAACAATCTGCTTGTTCACCAGGTCGATGCTGGAGACTTCATCTTGAATGAGGCGCACTCCTGCAAACTGTGCCAGGGGTCTTAGATCGATATGAATATCATCGATCTCATAGATGCCGGAAATCAGGCCGGGTAGCGACCCTGAGTAGGGGGTGTTGATATCCCGGCTGATCAGGGTAACAGCCAGCCCCGGCACAGGTCGCATGCCCAGCCGTTTCAGAACTGCCAGATGGCTATGGCCGCCACCGAGCAGTACTAGGTATTTCACTATAGGGGTGTTGGCTATCATAGACTCATATTGCTTCGTGCTGGCGTTGGCAGGCTGAAGTGTACAAAGGGGGTGATTTTAATCTTTTTTGAGGCAGGTACAACCGGCTACGCCATGAGGATTGATAGCGCTTAGCCTAGGGAAGTGTTGGTGAGACGGTTGCTTAGAAGTTGTAGCGTAGTAACAGCCGAATCGTGCGTGGATTCGAGGGATGAAAATGGATGTCCTCCACCCCTGCCAGCTCACCGGGCAGTCGTGACTCGAACCAGTAGGCAATGTCATCGTCTCGCTCGTCGAGAAGGTTCAGTACGTCCAGTCCCAACTCCCAGCTTTCCTGTGCGTAGGAGACACCGAAGTGTAGCAGGGTCGAGCCGTCCTTCTTGACGGATTCATCTTCTGAAAGAGCCGCATCACTGAAGTGACGCACTCTCAGGCTGGAAGTCCAGCCGTTGTCGAGACCCACATAGGTCAATCCCGCACCAACAACCTTGTCGTGGGCATCCGGGATCGAGTTCATGCCCGAGGGCAGGCTGCGAAAATAGCCATCTGAATAGGCCGCACTCAGATCGAACACCAGCCGGGGGCTGATTTCCCAGAAGGAATTGAGTTCCACACCATCGCGTTTTGTCGGATCACCAGGCTCTGTTGTCCCGGCATCACCAACAAATACCAGCTCAGAATCCGTGCGTAATTCGAAGGCCGCGATGGAAATATTGAATCCTTGTAAATTGTCGTAGCGAAAGCCCACTTCACTACCTTTGCCCTCCACCAGCACATCCAGAGAGTCAGTGGCATCACCAGTGGCCGGGTCGATGGTATTAACCGCCGCTCGCACGTCATTGGAATGAAAGCCATGACCATAGTTAGCATAGAACTCCAGGTTTTCATTCAGGCGATAGGCCAGGCCGATATTAGGTTGCCACAGAGAATCGCTATCACTACCGGAGTTGGCGCTTCGCAAGGCATCGACTTCGAAATCGTAGTAGTCCACGCGAACTCCCAGCGTTGCCCTGAGCCTCTCCGTCACCGCGAACTGCAACTCGCCAAACAGTCCAATGCTGAGTTCTTCCGCCTGATCTTCTCTGAGACTGCTGATGCGGCGTCGGCCCACGGTGTTGAATAGATTCAGTTCGTTCACATCGTCATAACGAACGTCGGTACCCAGGGTGCGCGTTACCGGCATACCAAAGATTGCTGTGTCTATTACATTGCGTAGCGAACCACCGAACAAGCGACGTTGATCTTCCTGCTCGAATTCATCCCCGTTTACGGGGTCGTTTAACACATAGGTGGGATTGTTAATCAGGCTCATGTAATAGGAGCTGGCGTACAGGTTAAGATCCCAATCTGCCAACTCGAAGTTTCCTGACAGAGAATAACGATAGGAATTCCCGCCGAGATCTGGATCGATGAAGCCGAAGCGATCGATCAGCCCACTGTCTATGGCTCGTTGGGGCACCTGGTTGGTTGAGATCCATTCCGAATCGTAGGCGCTAAAGGTAATGCGACTGGGGATGTTAGCTATATAACCGGTGTACTTGAGCAGGCCATTGTACTTGCGAACGTCCTGTTCGAGATTGAAATGGCCGTCGGTCTGCTGATGTTCCAGCGCCCATAACAGAGTGCCGTCGCCGATGTCTATTGAGTTGGCCGTTACCAGGCGAATTTCGTCTTCCGAGCCGAAAGTCACCTCGGTGAAGTTTTCTTGCAGTGCATCGTAGGTCTTCATGGAGCTGGAACCCGCCAGGGAAAAATCTCCCGTATCGGCGAAGTAGGGTCCCTTCTGGTAATCCACCCGCTCGACGATTTCGGGAATGATGAAATTCAAATCCATATAACCCTGAGCATGGCCATGGGTGCGCAAATTCACCGGCATGCCATCAAAGAAAGTCGAAAAATCTGAGCCGTGATCCAGGTTGAATCCGCGCAGGAAGTACTGATTGGCCTTACCCGGGCCGCTGTGTTGGGTAGCGACCATGCCGGGAACTACCTCAACCAGTTCCGCCACGCGTGCAATAGGCCGGGTGGAGAAATCGTCGTATCCCACCACACCCTGGGAGGCTGAATCTGCAGTCCCCAGCCGCTGCAGGGAGCGTCCCCAGATGACGACTTCCTCAATCTCTGTATCCTGTTGGGCGGATACTGTGTGGCTCCACGCCAGCAGGGTGATTGGGACAAGTGCGGCAAGGGCGCGACGTCGGTAATACATCCATACTCCTCAAGACAGAAAATACTGGCAAGGCCAGAAAGCACGATGGTCAGGGAAGATATAGTCGCGGCGAGGCAGGAAACAAGGGCAAAAACGTTAAGTAACCGTTAATTACAGGGCTAATCTACTACCTGCGGTGCCTGCTGGGTGCTCAGGCGAGTCTCACATCCCTGTTTGGGGTATTCCGGGATTAGCTGGGATAACACCAGCGAGCAGAAGGCAATGGCAGCACCGATGAGGAAAACGGCGCCGTAATCTATCACCCATAACAATCCAAGCAACGCCGGCAATACCACGGCGGCGATATGATTGATGGTGAAGCTAATGGAAGAGGTGGCAGCGATATCCGCTGGATCGGCTATTTTCTGGAAGTAGGTCTTGATAGCGATGGCCATGGCAAAGAACAGGTGATCCAGCAAGTACAGGGCAATCGCTACGCCGATTGTATCGACGAAGGCGTAACTGACGAAAATAATAATCAATCCGACATATTCCAGGGTTAAGGCTCTTCGCTCGCCGATGTAACTGATCAGGCTGCCGATCTTGGGCGCCAGCCAGAAAGTCAGGGCGGCATTCACCAGTGTCAGCAACACCACGTTTTCCACCGGGAAACCGAATTTTTCCACCAACAGGAATCCGGCGAATACCACGAAGATCTGTCGGCGTGCACCTGCAAAGAATGTCAGAAGATAATAGAGCCAGTATTGCTTACGCAGAAACAGATCCTTTCTTTGTACCACCCGATCTTCGAAATATGGGATGACAGACCAGCAGAATAAGCCGATTAGCACGGCGGTTCCCCCGGCCAGAGCATAGATCAGCAAGTAATCGGCTGCGAAGAACATCAGATAGACGTAGATTACTCCCAGCACGCCAAGATTACAGAATGCCCGAACGCTGAGAAGTTTTCCTAGAATTTTGGGTGCTTCCTCCTTACTCAACCACTGTAGGCTCAAGGAATTGTGCAAGGTCTCGAGGTAATGAAAGCCTATGGACATGATAACGGTGGTGAAGTAGAGCCACAGGGCCGATGGGTAAAATGCCGTAATAGCAGTTCCTACTCCCAGCGTAATCAGGGCCAGTATCGCAAAAGTCTGCTGCCGAATTAGAATCATTACCAGGATTGCAGTAAAGGCGAGAAAGCCGGGAATCTCGCGCAGGCTCTGTAGAATACCAATTTCTTCGCCGGTAAATGATGCCTGCTCTACTGCAAAATTATTCAGCATAACCTGCCATGTGGCGAACGCTATGGTGTTGCCGATGGCAAGCAGGTACAGAAGGGTTTTACGGTTTTTCAGCGGTGTCGTATTCATTTCGTCTCTGAAGGAACAGAATTGCTACAGGATCCGGCCGGGCGCCTGTAGATTGCTGGCGGCGCCGATTGTATCATTCTCCACCTATGTCAGCCCTGTCTATTTACGCCGGACCCACCGCACTGAAGCGCATACAGGCCGAAGGCCTGCATGCGGATCAGTTCAAAGTGCTGGTGGGCGCTGGGGGAGGTCCAAAATGGTTCGTGTTATTTGGGCTGGACCGCTATCTGTATGGTGAATTTTTCGCCACCCGCAGTGAATCACTCTATACCCTGGGTTCTTCTGCGGGAGCCTGGCGCATGTGTTGCCTGGCGATTTCCAATCCGGTAGAGGCCATCGAGCGTCTTGTAAGCCTGTATAGCCAGGAACGTTATTCAGATGTTCCCACGGTTGCGGAGATTACCGAGAGTGCTCGTGCGATATTGATGGGAGTGTTGGGGACGAACGGAATCCAGCAGATCGTCGAAAATCCAATATTCCGCACCCATATACTGGCGGCTCGTTGCAAAGGCTTAGGTTCATCTAACAACAAATTGGCTCAGAAATTTATGTTGGGCTCCAGTGCAATTGCCAATGGTGTGAGTCGAAAATCACTGTCACTGTTTTTCCAGCGCACCGTGTTCAGCAATATGGGAGAACTGTCACCCTGGTCTTCGCTGGATGATATCGATACACATTGTGTGTCATTGACCGAGGAGAATCTATTCGATGCCATGATGGCCAGTGGTGCTATACCGTTCACCCTGGAGGGAATTCGGGATATAGCCGGAGCACAGCGCGGGCTCTATTGGGATGGTGGTATTGTCGATTACCATTACGACCTGATGTTTAATGCAGGAAACGACCTGGTGTTATATCCGCATTTCAGTGATGTCATTATTCCCGGTTGGTTCGATAAACACGTGCCTTGGCGTCGCATACACGAGGAGAATTTTCACAACGTGGTGCTTCTCACCCCATCCCCCGAATGGGTTTCGACTCTACCGGGTCAGAAGATACCGGACCGGCAGGATTTTGCACTTTTCGATAATGACCTGAGGATCGCTCGCTTTCAGGAGGCATTCGATAAGAGTCACACTCTGGCAGAAGAATTCGCAGAACTGGTGGAGCGTGGCGTGGGTATTGATCGGATACAACCGCTGGTAAACAGAACACGCTAGCAGGGGCAATAGTTTGAGTGGCTTGATAAGACATGTAACCGCTGCTGATGCGGAAGCGATTGCCGAAATTTACAACTGGTATATCACCAATACGACTATCACATTCGAAGAAGAGCCCGTAACAGGCGATGACATGGCGGCGCGTTTTGCCAGGGTTAGTGAAGAGAATCCCTGGTTGGTGCTGCTGGAAGACGGCAAACTTATCGGTTATGCCTACGCCATTGACTGGAAGGCGCGTTCTGCCTACCGTTTTTCGAAGGAAACCACCGTATACCTACACCCCAAATATTATGGGGGAGGGCGTGGGACGCGCCTTATGCAAGCCCTTATCGATGAAATCAGAAAGACGCCGATACATGTATTAATCGCCGGTGTTGCGCTGCCCAATGAAGCCAGCGTGGCACTCCATGAGAAATTGGGATTCAGGAAAATGGGTCAATTTGAGGAGGTCGGTAGCAAGTTCGGCGACAAGGTCGATGTGGGCTATTGGCAGCTAATATTATGAGTAACAGATTATTGAGAAGGTTTGAGCGGTTGTTGATTGGGGTCGTGCTCTGTCTGGCACTGAATTCCTGTGTCGGAGCGGTAGTGGGAGTAGCGGTGGATACCACCGTCGAGGTTGCCAAGGTGCCCTTCAAGCTTGTCGGTGCTGCAGCGGATCTTGCTATTCCTGATGACGACGATGATTAACGATCTAACAACAGCAGGACTATCATGACGTTCAAGCCTGAAGATTACGGTATAGCCTCTCACTACAAACACTGGGTAGGCGATAAGACCGAAGACTACATTGGTCCTTTCTTTTTCTTCATGGATGGTCAGACGCCGCGTAGTGTATTCCGTGTTCAAGAACATAATTTGAATGCTCATGACTCCGTGCACGGTGGTATTTTAATGGCATTTGCTGACTATACGCTCTGCCTCGGCGCAAACATGGG
>DMJN01000307.1:0-697 GCA_003451715.1 Gammaproteobacteria bacterium
CAGCGCGCCCATGTCGAGCGCAAGGATCTTCTTGTCCTTAAGACCTTCCGGTACTTCTCCATTGATAATGCGCTGCGCCAGTCCTTCCACGATGGCTGTTTTACCCACACCGGGTTCGCCTATCAGTACAGGATTATTCTTGGTGCGGCGCTGCAGCACCTGAATAGTGCGTCTTATTTCTGCATCACGACCGATGACGGGATCGAGTTCACTATTTTCGGCACGCTCAGTCAGGTCGATACAGTACTTTTGCAGTACCTGCCAGGAATCTTCGGCGCCTGCTTCATCGACACTTTCGCCACCACGCAAATTTACGATGGCATTTTCCAGGGCTTCAGCGGAAACACCGAAGCCATTCAATAATTTGCCAACGGGACCGGTGTCTTTCATGGCCACCAGCAGAATAGTCTCACTGGAAATGAAGGTATCACCCTTCTGTTGAGCGAGTTTATCTGCCTGGTTCAGTAGCTTGCCGAGCGCAGGAGATACGGTGATCTCTCCCTCGTTATCCGGTACCTGCGGCAGATCATCCACCAACTGTTGTAACTGCTTGCGCAGCTCACCGATGTTGAATCCGGTCTGAGACAAAAGCGGTCGGACCGAACCACCCTTCTGTTCGAGAAGCGCCAGGAGCAGGTGTGCCGGTTCGATCAGATTATGTTCTTTCCCCAGAGCGAGGGATTGCGCATCCGCCAGG
>DMJN01000307.1:1006-1424 GCA_003451715.1 Gammaproteobacteria bacterium
GAGGGATTGCGCATCCGCCAGGGCGGACTGGAGTTTGCTGGTTAGCTTGTCGATTCGCATGGAGACTCCGTGTTCAGAGCCCATCGGTCATGTCGCCCCGGAGCCCGTCGATTCATTGCGTACTAGAGCTATTTATTGGGTCATGGCGACATTTTTTCAATAGAGGTGGGTCAATGCTTGATTTCGATCACGAAATCCTGCATCACTCGGTTTTGCAGGTTTAGCCGGGCACTGCCGCTCTCGCCAATAAGCGGGCCATCGCCTGAGTGTGATCCGCCGTCGTCCCACAACAACCACCTACCATATTGGCACCCCCATCGATCCAGTCCTGAACGAATTCACAATAGTGCTCTGGAGAAAGATCTTCACGTAGTGTCAAACGCCCATCGTTTTTCTTGTCTCCATCTAACAACCAGTC
>DMJN01000307.1:1734-3434 GCA_003451715.1 Gammaproteobacteria bacterium
TTGTCTCCATCTAACAACCAGTCTTTGGGAACACGGGTAAATGCATTGGCATAGCCGCCGCAATATTTGAATCCTGCACTGACAAGCATTGGCATGGCATCAGAGATTCGCTCCGGTAAACAGCAATTTGCCAAGAGCCCTGCAAGATTTAGAGGCAGTAGCCGCTCCACGGCAGCAGCAATTGGTTCACCGCTTCGTAAACAACCCACCAGCTCATCGTGCAGGGTAAGACCGACGAACACCGGTTTTCCGGTGGCGCTCGCAGCAGTCGCCGCAGTGACCGCTTCATCGATCGTCGACATGGTTTCACAGAGAAACAAATCCACGTAGGGTTCCAGCAAAGCAACTTGTTCACGATACAGGGGCTCGATGAGCTTTCGACTCATTACCCGGTCGGGACGATAGCTACCATTCTGTGGGGGCAAGCTTCCGGCTACCATGGTTTGCGTACCCGATTCTGCTACGGCACGCTCTGCAAGATTGCCAGCTATCTGATTAAGCTCTGTGTAGCTGTCTTCAATATTTTCCTTGGCGAGCTCGCCACGAATCACACCATAACTATTAGTAGTAATTATGTCCGCCCCAGCCTCGATGTTCTCCCGGTGCACTTCTACGACGACCTCCGGCGCAACCATCAGTGCATTTGCCGACCAGATAGTCGGCGGTATCTCGACTCCTTTCAACGACAGTGTTTTGCCCATGCCGGCATCAAGTAGCATGACTTTGTGAGCAGTCATTCTGTTTTTACTCCCGAGATTCGTCATTTCAGCCAGATTTTGTAGCTCTGGGGAATAATACCCCAGTGAATGATTCCCAGCAGCCCCTGGCTTGTTTAACATAAGGTAAACCATTCGCTGGCAGGGATCATGGCAAAACCACCCAATTTCAAATTCGATACCTTGAGTCTGCATGCGGGTCAACGACCAGACCCTACTACCGGCTCCCGTGCAACACCGATCTATCAATCCGCCTCCTTCGTATTCAAGGATACGGACTATGCCGTGGGTTTGTTTAATATCGAGCGAGCCGGGCATGTCTATTCGAGACTCTCCAACCCAACCAATGCAGTACTGGAAGAGCGCATTGCCACACTGGATAATGGCGTCGGGGGCATAGCCACTGCCAGCGGTCAGGCTGCCATGCATCTGGCAGTAGCCACCATCGTCAGTGCCGGCGAGCACATCGTGGCTTCACGAAGTATCTATGGTGGTACCCACAACCTGTTGGCTTATACGCTGCCCCGCTTCGGTATAGAAACGAGCTTTGTCGATCCGCGAGATCCAGCCGCATTCAAAGAAGCCATTCGAGACAACACCAGACTGGTCTTCGGTGAAACCCTGGGTAATCCAGGTCTGGAGGTATTGAATATTCCGGCCATCGCCGAGATTGCTCATGCAGCCGGCGTTCCTCTGTTAGTCGATTCAACATTCACCACACCCTATCTGTGTAAACCTATCGACCTGGGCGCCGACCTGGTGATGCACTCGGCCACCAAATTCCTCTCCGGACACGGCGTGGTTATCGGCGGCTTGCTGGTGGATGGAGGCACCTTCGACTGGGAAGCCTCCGGAAAATTCCCAACGCTGTCCGAGCCCTATGCCGGTTTTCACAATCTGAATTTCGCCGAAGAGTTTGGCCCTGCGGCATTCATAACCCGAGCTCGCAAGGAAGGATTGCGGGACTTTGGTGCCTGCATGAGT
>DMJN01000254.1 GCA_003451715.1 Gammaproteobacteria bacterium
TCTGTTTCCGACTTATCATATTCCAGCACAATATGAAGCGGCCATGGAAAAATACGGACACTTTTTGGATTCAAAAGAGTCAGACGGCTGACAAATACGCTAGAATCGAACCGACATGAATTCTGAAATACAAGCTTGAAGAGCGCGAGTACTGAATTATGACTGCTCAAGATACCATGCAAAACAATACTAATACGGCATCCTCGACAGACTACGATGTCATCGTAATTGGCGCCGGATTCTCCGGGCTGGGATTGCTCCATTACCTGAAGCAGCAAGACCTGTCCGTTCGGGTCTTCGACAAGGCAGACAATATTGGTGGAACCTGGACATGGAACCGGTATCCGGGGGCACGAGGAGATAGCGAGACTTACTACTACTGCTTTACCTTCTCACAAGAATTGCTACAGGAGTGGAGTTGGTCCGAGCGCTATCCTGCCTGGGGCGAGATACTCGAATATCTTCATTTTTTAGCAGACCGGTGCAATCTCATGCCGGATATACAGTTAGAGACCACTATCGAAAGTGCAATCTACGACAATGACAGTAGCAGATGGGTCGTCAGGACGAGCAGTGGCGACACTTATACCTGTAAGTATTTTGTGAGTGCTATGGGTCTTATTTCAGAACCCTATATACCGGAAATCAAGGGTCTGGATAGTTTTGCGGGACCTTGTTTTCATTCAGCCCGCTGGCCCAAAGAAGGGCTGGATTACAGGGGCAAGCGGGTGGGCATTATCGGAGCCGGCGCAACAGCAGTTCAACTGGTACCGGAAATGGCTCCGGACGCAGAAAGCGTTACTATGTTTCAGCGGACACCGAATTACATTCTGCCAGCAAGACAAAGGAAGATGACACCGGAATGGGAAAAAGAGATCAAATCGAATTATCCCGAGATCATTAGCAAGTGTCGCAACCATGTGTTCGGCATGCCGTTTGATAGCCCTGTCGGCCGAGTGGCCACGGATTCAACCGAAGAGGAACAAAACGCGATTTATCAGAAATTGTATGAAGAAGGTGGGTTTCGTTTCTGTTTTGAGAGTTACGATGACTTGCTGGAAAATCTGGATGCTAATGAGACTGCCGCCAATTTTCTGCGTCACAAAATCACCGAATTGGTTGATGATCCGGCGACAGCCGAGATGCTTACCCCTAGAGGTTACCCGCTGTTTGCCAAACGTCCACCTCTAGATCACGGCTACTACGAAGCCTTTAACCGGGACAATGTGCATTTGGTGGATATCGCGAATACCGAGCCAATTGTTGAAATTACAGAAACCGGGGTTCTCACCGAAAAACAGCTCTATGAATTCGATATTATTATCCTGGCAACCGGCTTCGATGCGCTAACCGGCGCACTCGAGCACATGGAAATTCGTGGGGCAAGCGGTGAAACTCTTAAGGAGAAGTGGCGTGCAGGTCCTTCCACTTTCATGGGTGTGTGTTCCTCAGGGTTTCCTAATCTGTTTATGATTACTGGCCCGCAAGCGCCCTTCGCAAATCTGCCAACCACCATTGAAGAAAATATTAAGTGGATTACCGAGTGCATCAAGCACATGGAAAGTCAGAACTACGCAACGATGGATGTTAGTGAAAACGCAGAGAAACAGTGGGGCGATCATGCTGCCGAGGTGATAGACCTGACAGTGATGAAATATGGACACGAGGCGAAAAGCTGGTTTGTTGGCTCAAATATTCCTGGCAAGGGGCCAAGTACACTTGTTTACTTCGGCGGCGCAAATAATTACTTCGATATGTTGCAGGAGTCACTGGAGAAGAAATTTCCCGAGCTGAATTTCACCGGCACCGTTTGATTAAGGTAATTAGAGGAGAAGGATTGATTTCCTCCGTTCCCTGTACGTCGTCAAGCCGAATTGGACGAAGATAATGCCAATTCCAGTTCTTCTAATGTCGAAGTTCAGACGCAGACTAAAACAACACTAGAAAAGGCACAAGCAATCGAGAAAAAGGGACTAACCATAATAGAAAATGGCATGGTCAAGTGCGAAAACTGCAATATTCCCCTTAAAAATATGTCTCTTACCCTGGCTGTAACTCAAGTTATAAAACCGAAAAATCCAACTAAACGATCATAGAAGTTATGGCTCTTCTAGTCTGAAGTTTTCCCAATCTTGATAGGGGCAACTCCTATCAAGAAAACCTAGTCGAGCAAACCAGAAAACACCCCTCACAGCTCCCTAAATATTAAGCTTAAATCCTCCTTGCATCGGTATTTGGATGTATCCTACAGGGTGGGGTGTAGGAAAAGCTTCAAACCCGCATTATTGTGTTTGTAATCACACGGTAATTAATGGGGATTTGTCTAGTTGACATTAGCGTGACCGGGCGTGACTAGTCTTCAATGTGTCCGTTTTTAGATGCATTCTCAATCGGTCATTCACTGTGGGCCAGGCGGTGCCTTCACGGAAGTCGGAAGGCAAGCAGTTGGGGGGTTGTCGAGGGCATTTGGCCCAGTATCTTCAGGCGCTCAGCGAACTCCTCGCTGATCTCGCGGGCGTCCTCGCTATAGCCCCCGAAGAAGCCGCCGCCGCCTACCGACACGACCAGGTACTGCTGGCCGTCATGCAGGTATGTCACGGGGTTGCCGTTGGCGGTGTCGGGAAGCGGGATGTGACCCAGAAGCTCCCCGTTCGCCTTGTCGAACACATTGATCCTCGGCGAGTTCATATCGCCTCGGCCGTTCTGTGTGACGAAAAGCAGGGTCTTCGTGAGCAACGGAGCGCCGCTGCCGCTGCCGAGCAAACCGACGTCACGACCTTCGAAGACCGGATGGTCGACTGGGCCGTAACCGTTCGGTGTCATCCAAACGTGCTCGCCCTCATTGAGGTCGATCGCCGTGACTCGTCCCCAG
>DMJN01000142.1:0-1235 GCA_003451715.1 Gammaproteobacteria bacterium
GCCGAAGGTGGCCGACTGGGGCTCTGTGTCGGAAGATCCCAGGCAATCGATCGCCAGGAGTGAATTATCCCGCCGCTCATCCATCAGTGCTTCATCACTGACGGTACCGGGTGTGATGATGCGCACCACCTGACGTTCCACCGGCCCCTTGCTGGTGGCCGGATCGCCGATCTGCTCACAGATCGCCACCGAGACACCGGCATCGACTAATTTGACCAGATAACGATCCACCGCGTGAAAAGGAATGCCGCACATGGGAATCGGTTCCCCGGCGGACTTGCCACGCGCCGTGAGCGTGATGTCGAGAATCACAGCGGCGCGTTTGGCATCGTCATAGAAGAGTTCGTAAAAATCCCCCATGCGATAGAACAACAGATTGTCTGGATGCTGAGCCTTGATGCGCAAAAATTGCTGCATCATGGGAGTGTGTGATTGGGCGTCGGCCAAGATGGGAATGCTTATGAGTAGTGCTTAGTTTTTTTGATACTGGCCAGTGAGTTTACACGAATCAAATGTCTCTGACCCCTCTGATTACTGATTTGAGATACCATAGGCCTATGAATGATTCCGCTCCTGGCTCTATACCCGATCTCGTTCAACAACTCGCTGACAAGCTGCTTGCTAAAAAACTTATTATGGCCACTGCCGAATCCTGCACTGGTGGCTGGATCGCCCAATCCCTGACCGCCCTGGCCGGTAGTTCCAATTGGTTCGACAGTGGTTTCGTGACTTATTCCAATGACGCAAAACAGCGCATGCTGAATGTGCCCGCGGCGCTCTTTGAATTCGATGGTCCTGGCGCGGTAAGTGAAGAGACCGTCCTGTCCATGACCCGGGGAGCCCTGGATAACAGCCGTGCCAACGTGACGGTGGCCGTAAGCGGCATCGCCGGGCCCGACGGAGGTAGCGACGATAAGCCGGTTGGCACGGTGTGGATAGCCTGGCAATGGGAAGATAAGGCCCTGGCCAGATGTTTCCAGTTCAGTGGTGACAGGGAGGCGGTGCGTCTGGCCACGGTGGCAGCCGCTCTGCAGGGAATGCTGGCACTATTGGGGTAGGGTGCGGTTGGTTGGCAATAAACGGGTGATTAGTAAAAAATTAAAGGAAACCGGGTTTTTGCCAATATACTGGTTGTATGTACAGTATTATTTTGTTTTAATCTTTACTGTCTAAACATACAGTAGTGTTCAAGGGGCAAGAAACAAGAGACAGGAAACAAGAAACAAGAAACAAGA
>DMJN01000142.1:1588-10930 GCA_003451715.1 Gammaproteobacteria bacterium
AAACAAGAAACAAGAAACAAGAAAAATTCACTAAAAGTTTGCAGGTAGTTGGGGACAGACTACTCTTTAAGCTCGACAACTAGGATACTCACGGAACCAGGCTTCAGTTGTAAGGTTAGATTACAAGGAAACAACTATGATCGAAGATAACGGTAACAAAGAAAAAGCACTGGCGGCAGCCCTGTCGCAAATCGAACGCCAATTCGGCAAAGGTTCCATGATGCGCCTCGGTGATACCGAGCGCGAAGCCATTCCCGCCATCTCCACCGGCTCACTGGGCCTGGACGTGGCATTAGGCATCGGTGGCCTGCCACGCGGGCGCATCGTCGAGATCTACGGGCCGGAATCCTCCGGCAAGACCACCCTGGCTCTGCAGGTCATCGCCGAGGCGCAGAAAACCGGCGGCAGCTGCGCGTTTATCGACGCCGAGCATGCGCTGGACCCGATCTATGCCGGCAACCTCGGTGTGGATGTGGACAATCTACTGGTCAGCCAGCCGGATACCGGCGAGCAGGCACTGGAGATCTGCGACATGGTGGTACGCTCCGGCGCACTGGATGTGGTGGTGATCGATTCCGTGGCGGCCTTGACGCCAAAGGCAGAGATAGAAGGGGATATGGGTGACCATCACATGGGTCTGCAGGCTCGACTGATGTCACAGGCCCTGCGCAAGATGACCGCCAACATCAAGAATTCCAACACGCTGGTGATCTTCATCAACCAGATTCGTATGAAGATCGGCGTGATGTTCGGCTCCCCGGAAACCACCACCGGTGGTAACGCGCTGAAGTTTTACTCCTCCGTACGATTGGACATTCGCCGCATCGGTTCCATCAAGGATGGCGATGAGGTAGTAGGCAACGAGACCCGCGTAAAAGTAGTGAAGAACAAGGTCGCGCCGCCGTTCCGGCAGACCGAGTTCCAGATCATGTACGGCGAGGGCATTCATCACCTGGGTGAGGTTATCGACCTGGGCGTGAAACTGAACCTGATCGAGAAATCCGGCGCCTGGTATGCCTACAAGGGCGATAAGATCGGCCAGGGCAAGAAGAACGTCGCCATCTACCTGCAAGAGAATCCGGCAATAGCGGAAGAGGTCGAGCAGGCCATTCGCGCCCAGTTGCTGGGTGATGACGCAAAGCAGGAAGAAGAGGCTATTGCAGCCAGCGAAGATATAGTTATTCTGGCTGACGCCAAGAACAAGAGCGCCTCCTGAGTTGGCTCTGAGTTAACTCAGTAAGCGCAAGCGATGAACACCATTGCAAAGCGTAACAGCAGCATAAGCACTGAACACACCTTACGGACACCCGATGTCCCCGTTCTCAGGCGGGCCGCCATGGATTTCTTGGCCCGCCGAGAACACTCTTTTTACGAGCTGCAAAACAAACTCTTAAGCAAATTTCCCGAAGCACCGCTGAGCCGGGTCAGTGACGTCTTGGATCGCTTGCGCGAAGAGAACCTGCAATCTGACAATCGCTTTGCTGAATCGTTCGTGCGCTACCGTAAGTCCAGAGGATTTGGCTATCGACACATTCGCAATGACTTACAATCCAGGCATGTGGACGAGAGCGTGATTGATAAGTATCTGAGGCGAGATGATGAGGCATGGGAAACAATTCTGAACAGTCTGATAGAAAAACGCCTGGAGGAGGGTGCGGTTATTGAGTTCGGCTCAAGCCAGCATCGAAAAATTGTTCGTTTCCTCGAATCCCGTGGCTTTGAAATAGCAAGGATTGTGGACGTACTAAAAAACTGGAAAAACTAATCTACATTTCTGGAAGACCAGCAAGGAATACCAACATGGTCGTAGAAGTTCAGTTTGTGCCTCATTGGCCACTTGTCTTTATACGGCAATGCCGTATAATACTCGCCAGTGATTTTTATTGAGGCTAGGGTGTTTACTAAGCTCTTGCCCAGATATCTATCTGATGATGACTATCGCAGATTACAAACGTACCTAATCAATAAACCCGATGGAGGAGTCCTTGTAAGAGGGGCTGGTGGTATAAGAAAGATCAGGTGGTCCATTGAAGGTCGAGGTAAAAGTGGTGGGGTTCGTATATTATATTTTTGGCATAAATCTGACTCTGAAATATGGCTGCTCACGATTTACTTGAAATCGGACAAAGCGTCTGTTTCGAACAAAGAATTGAAACTTATTTCGGAGGCAATCGGCCGTGAAAAATCGTGATCTTGGCAAGGAAATACTTGGCAGTCTTGACGAGATCAAGGCTTTTAAAAAGGGCAAATTGGAGTTAAGAACAACCGAACTCTCTGAACCATCAGCGCCGAAAATAATTCGTAACAGGTTAAACCTATCTCAATGTGCCTTTGCCGGTTTGTTGGGAGTGAGCACGCGAACTCTTCAGGATTGGGAACAAGGAAGAAGGAGCCCGCAAGGACCTGCAATCGCACTACTGCGTATAGCAGAACAACACCCCGAAATTTTTACAGAACTGCGCTGACAGTGTAGCTAGCCCCTAAGGGAACGATATTGGTGTAAGCAAAAGTGAAAGAAAGTACCCATTACGTAAAAATTGTTGAATGGAGCAACGAAGATCAGTGCTATGTGGGTAGTGCGCCAGGCTTATTTTTAGGTGGTTGTCATGGAGACGACGAAAGAGAAGTATTTGGTGAACTCTGCACGATTGTTGAAGAAACCATAGCGAATTACAAACAGGATGGAGAATCATTGCCACCAGCTACTGCAGGGCAGGATTATGCCAATAAACTACAATCGGTAGCTTAGTACACTCCACTGGCTTTGATTGCTAATACGGATCTTAAGCCCAGTTGCTCCTAATAAAGATAGAACCAACTCCAATTTCCGAACCTGTCTGAAAATGCGACAATAGCGCCACACAAACGACGCACCATCCACACCAGTCGGAAGTAATAATGAAACTGATCAAGCCATTTCGGGGGCTCAGGCCTACCCGAGAACTCGCTGCGAAAGTCGCCTCCCATCCTTATGATGTACTCAATCGTGAAGAGGCCTTCGAACTTGCCAGGGATAACCCTTACAGTTTCTTACACATCAATAAACCCGAGGTGGACGTAGCTAAGAGCATCGGTGTGTTCGACCAGGCCGTGTATGACAAGGGCAGCGAAAATCTCAAGCGGTTTATCACCGACGGTATCTTGCAGCAGGATGCCGAAGAGAGACTGTATGTCTATAAGCAAGTCATGGGTGATCATGAGCAGGTGGGATTGGTAGCTGTTGCCTCTATCGATGCCTACGAGAATAACTTCATCAAGAAACACGAGTTCACGCGACCTGACAAAGAATATGATCGCGTGCATCACATGGATGCCCTGGGTGCCCAGGTGGGTCCGGTCTTCTTAACCTACAAAGCAGAATCGGAAATCAATGAGCTAATCGCTCAGGCCATGGCTGCGCAGCCGGAATACGATTTCCTTGCTGATGATGGAACCCATCACACATTCTGGGTGATAACAGATTCCTCGCTCTCGAAAAACATCGAGGCTGCCTTTGGCAAAGTAGACTGCTTGTATGTTGCCGACGGGCATCACCGTTCGGCCGCCGCACAGCGAGTCAAACATCTGTATCAGGATCGCAATGGGAATCACACCGGTGAAGAGCCCTACAATCATTTCCTGGTGGTGCTGTTTCCCGATGCACAGATGCAGATCCTCGATTACAATCGCGTAGTAAAAGACTTGAATGGCTTATCAGGGCAAGAATTCCTAACAGGGCTGGCAGAAAACTTTGACATTGAAGAAGTAGACAATGCCGAGCAGGCTAAACCCGTCAACGCCAGGCAGTTCGGACTCTATCTTGATGGACGATGGAGCAAAATTTCGGCGAATGAAAAGCTTGCCGCTAGTATCGATGAAAACGATCCGGTGGCGAGTCTCGATGTCAGCATCATGCAAAACATCATTCTCACTCCCTTGTTAGGAATTAAAGATCAGCGCCTCGATAAACGTGTGGATTTCGTCGGCGGCATCAGAGGTCTGGAAGGCCTGGAGAAACGAGTCGATTCTGGTGAATGGCAGGCGGCGATCGCACTCTACCCAACCTCCATCGAGAGCCTGATGGCCATCGCCGATGCCGATGAAGTCATGCCCCCAAAGTCCACCTGGTTCGAACCGAAACTCAAGAGTGGGCTGGTTGTGCACATGTTGGATTGAAAGCAGTCAGAAATTGGGACTCACAGGCTCTGAGGCCTGAACAATTAATTGACTATCATTGAGAAGACGTTTCCAGTCTCTCTGCAAGCTATACCTTGATAATCGACTGCCGTGTTACACCTAGCCTGGCTGCTTCCCTATCCAGCGAATCAATCATCCAGATTGGAAAATTCACATTCACTCTTCTCTGCACTTGATTGGGTCTGTTGATTTTCGCAAGGTCGAGTGAGGCTGTGACATTTTTGTCGCTTTCAAAATCAGAATCGAACTTTTTTGCTTTCATAGAGTTTGTTCCTCATCGCGTGATTGAGGTACAGACTAGAGGGGACACTTATAAAATAGGGCTTTACACGGCTCTGCCCTCTTTCAAACCGGGAGTTTGTAACACTACTAACAGGGTAAATGTAAGAATTTAAACCAGGCAAATATAATGTAATAGACCGGGCAAATGAAATACTCAGGATAGAGTAGAGCGCAGGTTTACTTACTGTCTACGCTACCATATTGACTTTAGTCATCAAGTTACATGAACGCCAGGTTTGGCTGCAGACTGCGGTTGTTAGCAAGTGGGACGGGAATACCGAAACGGGAGGGAGAAGCGGCGATTAGCCGGCCCGAGGGGCCGACCAATCAGGCTGCTAGTGTTTAGCGGGGCAGTACTCGGCGTAGCGCTTATCGTAGGCGCTCGCAACAGAAGCCTCTTTTAACACCGTACTTCTAAACTGCATGCGAATGCAGACGTAATGCATGAATGCATCAGCGAAGTGTTGGGTTGTATTGGCAATGATGTTCATCTTGGTACCTGTTATATCTCTTGGTTAGCTTGTATCAGCAATAATCTGCTGCATTTGCCTATTAAACGTCGTGACCTGGAAAATGGTTTACAAAGTCGTGCCGAAAACTTCCAAATCGTCTAATGGGCATCAAGTAACCCGGTTGCAGCGAAAAAACATGCAGTTCTCACGAAATTCGTGAGAACTGCAAATCGATCTCAACGAGTCCCTTCCTGACCAAGTGACCCGTTGGGTTGGGAAAAGCTTACGCCGCCTCCCGTTCACCCTTCGCTTTCGTCTTATCCATATCGATCAGCTTGCCCGGGCCGATAGAGATCGACCTCGGTTTCATGGCTTCCGGGATCTCCCGGACCAGATCGATGTGTAGCAGGCCATTCTCCAGGTGGGCGGCCTTGACCTCTACATGGTCGGCCAATTGGAAGCGACGCTCAAAGTTACGGCCGGCAATGCCCTGGTGCAGGTAGTTGCGCTCAACGTCTTCATCCAGTTTCTTGCCTTTTACTGTAAGTGTTTGTTTTTCGCATTGAATATCCAGTTCTTTATCCACGAATCCGGCCACTGCCATAGTGATTCGATACTGGTCTTGATCCAGCAATTCGATGTTGTAGGGGGGATAGGCATTGCTATTGCCATCGCCGCGGTTCACCGCATCCAATAGATTGGACAGGTGGTCGAAGCCTACGGTGTTTCGGTACAAAGGTGAAAAGTCAAAATTTCGCATGTTCATATCCTCGTTATCTGCCCAATACCGGGTGAAATCCCCGTAATACGGGCATTTAAGCAATATGTGAATAAAACCGCCCATCGTAGTGATCGGGCGAACCAGCCAGCCTTAAGATAGGCGCTGGCTATGTAATCTAATATGGGGGTTGGCAGTCCGGCTTCAAGAGGCGGAAAAGGAAGTAGAAAAGGGGGTCGTTTTCAGGTCGTCTGTAAAGCCAAAAAAATCCCCTAAGCACCGTGGGCACTACTGTGAGGCCCATCACAATAATTCTTAAAGTAAATTCTAGGTGGCTTACGAATAAAGGTTGCTGTGTCAGAGCATTATAATCAAAAAAAACTTTCCACTTTAAGAACATGTCTTGAAATGGTTAGCAAATACTTCGCAGGGCGGCAGCCAGGCCGTAATGCTTGAGCCTGGTACGCTGCCGGGAGAGTTGGGTTATAGGAGGATTGCCTGGCTGTCACAGGAGCAAGCGGGCACGGCAATCCGCAAGGGGTGGGTGCTAGATAACCAGTAAGTCCATGAATTCATTGACTGGTGTCTGTTCCAGTCGCTGCTGATCCTTGCACAGGGCATAGATCTCCCCACAGCGGCTGACCGGGAAGCGGGTCGCCAGATTGGCCTGGAATTTCTCCTCCAAGAGCGGAATACCCTCATCTCTGCGTCGCCTGTGACCCACCGGATAGTCGATCTCCACCTTTTGTGTGCAGTTGCCGTCCTTGAAGTAGACCTGCAGGGCATTGGCGATAGAGCGCTTCTCGGGCTCCAGATACTCCTTGGAATAGGTAGGATTCTCGTGAATCTCCATCTTCTCCCGCAGTTCATCGATGATGGGGTGTGCCTCGTGGAAGCTGTCTTCATAGTGCTCCGCCACCAGATTCCCGAATATCAGGGGCACCGCCGTCATGTACTGCAGGCAATGATCCCGGTCCGCCGGGTTATTCAGCGGCCCAACCTTGGAAATGATACGAATCGCCGACTCATGGGTATGAATCACGATCTTGTCGATCTCATCCAGCCGATCCTTCACCTGAGGATGTAACTGCACCGCCGCCTCGGCAGCTGTCTGGGAATGAAACTCGGCTGGGAAGGAGATCTTAAACAGAATATTCTCCATCACGTAACTTTCATAAGACCTTGTAAATGAAAAGGAATTCCCTTTGAAGGAAACATCATAAAAGCCCCAGGTAGGTGCCGTTAGCACACTGGGATAGCCAATCTCCCCCCGCAGCGTCAGGTCCGCCAGCCGCACCGCCCGGGAGGTAGCATCCCCGGCAGCCCAGGACTTACGCGGCCCGGCATTTGGGGCGTGTCGATAGGTGCGCAGGCTGGAGCCGTCCAGCCAGGCCTGGGACAGCGCATCGATAATCTGCGCCCGGGTTCCCCCCAGCATCTTCGTCGCCACCGCCGTAGAAGCCACCCGCACCAGCAAGACATGGCACAAACCGACCCGATTAAAGCTGTTCTCCAGTGCTAAAACCCCTTGTATTTCATGGGCTTTAATCATTGCCGTGAGAACATCCCTCATGGTAAGCGGCGCCTTGCCCGCAGCGATGTGTGTCTGCGATAAATAGTCCGCCACCGCTAGGATCGCGCCCAGATTGTCCGAGGGATGCCCCCATTCCGCCGCCAGCCAGGTATCGTTGTAGTCCAACCAGCGGATAATGCAGCCAATATCCCAGGCCGCCTTCACAGGATCCAAGCGTAACTGCGTGCCCGGCACCCGCGCGCCATGCGGCACCACAGTGCCTTCCACCAGCGGCCCCAGTAATTTCGTGCATTCCGGGAATCGCAGGGCCAACAAACCACAGCCGAGGGTGTCTATCAGGCAGTTGCGGGCCGTGTCATAGGCCTCATCGGAGGCAATCTCGTAATCACAGACATAGTCCGCGATATCCACCAGCACCTGATCCGGTTCCGGGCGGGTGTTTAAATCAACATTCGAACTCATTTTAATCCTATTTATTTCAAATAGTTGAAATGGATTGGTAAGAAAGAAGGCTAGAGTAGGATCTCCATCAGTAGTGGGGCCAGAGTAAAATTTCCATTGAGTATCTGCTCGATATCTACACTAGTTCAGGAAATTTTACTCTGCCCCCATTTATCTGCCCCCTATCTATCCTGAATATCCACCCACTCCGCCGTCTCAGGCCCCGTATACTCCGCACTGGGACGAATAATCCGATTATTAGCTCGCTGCTCCTTCACGTGCGCCGCCCAGCCGGTAATCCGCGACATCACAAAGATCGGCGTAAACAGCTTGGTGGGAATGCCCATGAAATGGTAAGCCGCGGCATGAAAGAAGTCCGCGTTGCAAAACAGCTTCTTCTCCCGCCACATCACCTCCTCACAGCGCACGGAAACCGGGTACAGCACCGAATCCCCCACATGCTCGGCCAGTTTCTCCGCCCAGCCCTTGATAATGGCGTTGCGGGGATCCGATTCCCGATAGACCGCATGTCCGAAGCCCATGATCTTCTCCTTGCGCTCCAGCATGCCCAACAGCTCTTTTTCCGCCTCATCCGGCCCTGACCAGTCCTCAATCAAATCCATGGCAGCCTCGTTAGCCCCGCCATGCAGAGGCCCCCGCAGCGAGCCAATGGCGGCGGTGATACAGGAATGCATGTCCGAAAGGGTGGAGGCGCAGACCCTGGCGGTAAAGGTGGAGGCGTTGAATTCATGCTCGGCATAGAGGATCAGGGAGACATTCATCACCTGGGTAAACAGCGCATTGGGCGCCTCGCCACCCAGCATGTGCAGGAAATGGGCGCCGATGGAGTCATCATCCAGGGCGGTATCGATACGCTGGCCCTCGTGGGAGAACATGTACCAGTAGCAGATAATCGAAGGCAGGGCGGCCAGCAGTCGGTCGATCACCTCGTCCTGATTGGAAAAGTCTCCCTCGCTCTCCAGATTGCCCAGCATGGAGCAGCCCGTGCGCATCACATCCATGGGGTGGGCAGAGGCCGGGATTCTCTCCAGTGTATGTTTTAATTCTTGAGGAAGGTCCCGTAATGATTTGATTTTACTGATATAAGCATCCAGTTCCGACTGGGTTGGCAGGTGACCCTTCAGTAGTAAATGGGCCACTTCCTCAAATTTCGCGTGCTCTGCCAGCACGCTGATGTCCAGGCCGCGGTAAGTCAGGCCGGTGCCGGTCTTGCCTACGGTACAAAGGGCGGTTTCTCCGGCTACCTGGCCTCTGAGACCCGCTCCCCCAAGCTTTTTATCTACCATTTCATGTCTCCACTTCGTTGCACCGCTGACACACGCTGCATTTATATTACTAAATTAAAAGTATTCTATAACTGTTTGTAATTACACGCTTTCTGATTTAAACAGAGTATCCAGTTTTTGCTCATAAGCATGGTATCCCAGCACTTCATACAGCTCTGTACGGGTCTGCATCTTCTCCACCACCGCCTTCTGGTCGCCATCGATCGCGATAGCCTGGTACACCTCCAGCGCCGCCTTGCTCATGGCCCGAAAGGCACTTAATGGGTACAGCACCATGGCCACGCCTGCTTCGCCCAGTTCCTGGCAGTTAAACAGCGGCGTCTTCCCGAATTCGGTGATATTGGCCAATACCGGTACTTTTACCGCGTCGGCAAATTGCCGGTATTGATCTAGCTCCAGAATAGCCTCCGGAAAGATCGCATCGGCGCCGGC
>DMJN01000121.1 GCA_003451715.1 Gammaproteobacteria bacterium
ATGCTGCCGTCGTAATTGAAAAAGCTGCCGTTATTCTCGGCATCCATATTATCGATCACCTTGAGCATGCCGGATACGCTGGTGCTGGTATCGATGAGGGCATTGGGCCCACCCATGTCCGTCAATACCCAGCCTGGATGTAACACGGCTGCGCTGAATCCGACATTCCCCAGGTCTACAGCAATACTCTTTACTACCGCATTCAGAGCCGCCTTCGAACTGCGGTACACATAGGAGCCGCCTCCCTTATTGTCATCGATTGAACCCATCTTGGAGGTAATGTAGACAAGCTTTTTCCCATCACCCTGCCGCAGGTTGTCCATCAGCAATTGGGTAAGAATTACCGGTGCTATGGAGTTGATTTGCAGTACATCAACCCAGTCCCCGGTACTGACATTACCAAATACAGAATCTCTCGGTCCATAGACGCCGGCATTGTTGATAAAGATATCGATGGGCTGCCCTTGCAAGGCTGCAGGCAGCGCTTCCATGGATGGCTGACTGGAGACATCGAGCTCAAATAACCTCAGTGCATCATTGCCATTGCTTAAGGCATTTAGCTCCGAGGCTGCTTGCGGATTTCGACAGGCTCCCAATACCCGATCGCCCCGTGCCAGCATCTGCTTTACGAATTCGAGGCCGATCCCCCGATTACACCCAGTAATCAGTACTGTCGCCATTGTGTCTCCTATACCGCGAAAAGAATTGGAGAGTTAATCTACCTGCCTAGCGTAATTACGTCAAAGCCAGCTACGACACCGGAAGGGGGTAAATCTACCTGCCTGTCGCACACGTCAAAGTCAGCTGCGAAACCGGAAGGCGTAACCTTTCTACCCTACGGTGCGTTCAATGAGTGATGCTCAAAAAATGGGCGGGGTTTGCTATACTGGCCCGTCGCCAGAATCGGGGTGGGAGTTTTCCTTGGAGAGAAGTATGAAGATCAGCCTGGTTGCTGCGCTAGCAGTGGCCATGACTACGCAAGCGCTGGCCCAGGACGTGGAAGAGATTGTCGTGGTCGGAGTCGTGCCAGCTGGTGCGAGTCAGGACCTGTACAAGGTGCCCTATCCGGTTCAAACCAGCAATGCCGCGGACCTGGAGAACATGCAGGCCGTAAGTGTCGCCGATTTCCTCAAACAGAGTTTCTCCAGCATCTCGCTCAATGATGCGCAAAACAACCCCCTGCAACCTGACCTGCAGTATCGTGGCTTTACCGCATCTCCGCTATTGGGCCTCGCCCAGGGAATCGCGGTGTATCAGAATGGTGTACGCATCAATGAGCCCCTCGGTGACGCGGTCAACTGGGACCTGCTGCCGCAATCCGCCATTGGGAGTATCACTCTAAGCGGCGGCGCCAATCCGCTTTTTGGCCTAAACAGTCTCGGCGGTTCGCTGGCCATAGACATGAAGGATGGCTTCAACTTCGACGGATCCAGCATCGAAGTCAGCGCCGGCTCGTTCGGACGCACTACGGCCAATATCGAAATGGGTGGCAACGACGGTCAATTCGGCTACTACATCAATGTCGAGTCATTTGACGAAGATGGCTGGCGCGATCACTCCGATTCGGATGCCCTCAGTTTTTACGGCAGTGTGGGTTGGCGCTCTGAATCCACACAGTTGAATTTCAATTACCAATACGGCGATTCAGAGCTGATAGGCTTCGGATCTTCACCCATTGAACTCATCAAGCTGGACCGTGAAGCAATTTTCACAGGCCCGGATATCACCGAGAATGATATGAACATGGTGAGTATGGATTTTTCCCATCAAGCCACTTCTTCCATCAGCTTCGGCGGCAATATTTTCTACCGGGATAATAAGACCGATTCCTATAACGGTGACGGCTCCGATTTCGCTGTTTGCGAATTTGGCGGTACAGCGATGTTGCTGGATGGCCTGGAAGATGACGACCTCGACACACTTGGCCTGGATGACGATGACATCTGCGATAGCCAGTATGCCGACCTGGATGAGTTGGAAGATTTTCTGAACCTGACCGCCGCCCTGTTTGATGAGGATGAATTCGAGCTTCAGGGTTTTACTGGAAACGATTTGTCAGGCACTGGACTCCTTTCCGATGAAGCCATCAACAATCTGAGTGATCGCAGTCAGGAAAGCACAGGTGCAGATTTCCAATGGACACTCGACGGTAATTATTTCGGCTATAACGGGCAACTGATTCTCGGCAGCGCCTATTTCAGGGGTAAATCGAAATTCAACTCAGTTGTTGAATTGTCACTCATGGATCCACTTACCAGTCTCACATCCGGCTTGGGCCTGGGCACTTTCATCGATGATGAAGCAACTATGATAAGCACCGAAACCGAATCGGTAAGCCTGTATGCCATGAGCACACTGGATATTTCTGAAGAAATCGCTGTTACGCTTTCCGCGCGCGCTAACCGAACCGATGTTGATTTGCATGACAATTCCGGAGAACGCCCCGAGCTTAACGGCAGTCATAGCTTCGAACGAGTCAATCCCGCCATCGGACTGACCTGGAATATTTCAGACTCCCATAACCTGTATGCCTCCTATAGTGAATCATCGCGTGCGCCGACACCGATCGAGCTCGCCTGCAACGAAGGTGTATTCGATCTGGCGGTTCAATATGCCGAGGCAGCAGGCGAAGACCCCGATGACGTGGACTTAGAGTGTCGACTGCCAAATGCCTTCCTCGCCGATCCACCATTGGACGATGTGGTGGCCAAGAGTTTCGAATTCGGCAGCCGTGGGTTTCTCGGTGATATAGGCTATTCGGTGGGTTTGTTTCATACCACCAACCACGATGACATCTTGTTCCAGACCACCGGCCGTTCCACCGGGCTGTTTGCCAATGTGGATGAGACGCGACGATCCGGTATGGAGAGCAATCTGTTGGGCCGCTGGCAGAATCTGAATTGGAAGATCTCCTACAGCTTCGTCGATACCACATTTGAAGACAGCTTCGACGTGCTAAGTCCTAACCATGATCTCGCCGATGACGAAGGAAAAATCCACGTAAGCAGCGGAGATCGCATACCGGGCATTCCCCAGCATCAATTTAAAGTGATTGCCGATTACCAATTGGCCGAGGATTTCAATATTGGGCTGGATGTGGTGAGTAACTCAGACCAGTACTTCAGAGGCGATGAGTCGAATCAACTTGATGAGATAGATGGCTACACCGTGGTCAATTTAAGAGCGCACTATCAGGTGACGGAAGATCTGGAAATCTTCGCCACGGTGCAGAATTTGTTAGATGATGAGTTCGAAACCTTTGGCTTGTTAGGGGAAGAACCAGGTGAAGTGGAGGTACCCATCATCGAAGATTTCGAGATACCGCTGTTCCTTGGGGCGGCTCCACCGAGAGCCGGTTTTATTGGTCTACGCTATCGCTTCTAGGAACCCTCTGAACTAGTCACTATAAGAAGAAGAAACCAACTCCATGAAACTCGCCAATCAACTGGAAAAACTCGGTACCGAGACCGCCTTTGCGGTTTCCGCGGCAGCCGCTGCCTGGGGCGCCAAGGGAAACAAGATCTATCCTTTTCACCTCGGTGATATGAACATTCCCACGCCTGGTAATGTTGTCGAAGCCACAAAGAAGGCAATAGCCGACGGCTACACCGGTTATTGCCCGGGCGCCGGTATACCGGAGCTCAGGGCGGCAATCGCCAGAGATGTGGGGACAAAACGACAGCTCAATTACAGCGCCGAGAATGTTTCGATTCAACCCGGCGGAAAACCGGTGATCAGCAAGTTCCTCGCAGTGGTAATGAATCCAGGCGACGAAGTACTCTACCCCAATCCGGGTTATCCAATCTATGAATCGCAGATCGAATACCAGGGTGGCATCGCCGTTCCCTATGGCTACGTCGAGACTGTTGCTGGATTCGATCTGGATCTGGATGCCATCAAGTGCAGCATCAATTCAAACACTCGGGCACTGATTTACAACAATTTTCAGAATCCCAATGGAGCCGAATCATCCCGGGATGAGATGGAAGCATTGGCGCGGCTCGCCATAGAAAATGATCTATGGGTGTTAAGTGACGAAGCCTATTTCGAAATTCAATACAGCGGCACTCCCGAGTCCATTGTCAGCCTGCCCGGCATGCAGGAGCGGTCCATTATTCTCTATACCTGCTCGAAGCGCTTCGCCATGACAGGCTGGCGGCTCGGCGCAGCCATCGGGCCACAATCGGCCATCGACATGGTTAGCAAATTCAATACGAACATCGAATCCTGCACGGCTCACTTCATACAGCGGGGCATGGTTGATGCCATCAAAGGCGATTCATCGGGCCCCGATGCCATCATCGACGAGCTGCGTCGGCGACGCGATGCGGCTGTCGCCGGTCTTAATGCCATCGACGGCATCTCGATACAGGCACCCAACAGCACATTCTATTTATTCCCCAACGTCACGCGTATCATGGAACGCAAAGGCTTTACGGATATCAACCAGCTCATGGACGAAGCCCTCACCAGTACTAACGTATCCTTCTGCACCCGCAAGCATTTCGGCCGACCGCTGGAGAATGAACTAGACCACTATGTGCGATTTGCCTATTCAGGGATCGATGTGGATGATATCAATGAAGGGATGGCTGGGCTGAAAGCCTACTTTGAGTCTTAGCGGGCATGCTATTGAATCAGTCTATACTTCATTGACTATAAGATAGGCCGCCCATACCTGATCTTCAGTTTCGGCCACAGTCCATCTATCGAGTTAAATCGTGGGATTACAGGCAAAGTCTGCCGCGACTTTATCGTCTGAGAGTCAAAAAAAATGTCAAAGCTGCCAACCAAAATTTAATGCTATTTCCAATGCACTAAAGCAGCGCATAGAAAGAAATATTGAAAATAACCGTTGGTTCAGTGGCTATTAATGTAAGTTCCAATGAGTATCTATCCGTACCTACCTGGAGCACTGGGATACTGAGAACACCACTTGCATAGCTAGTGATGCCTTCCGTCTTGGGATTATCCAACAGCTTGTATGAAGTGAGTTCAAGTTCAAGAGTTTGGTAATTTGAAAAAGTAAACTCAAGCCAGTAATACGCACCATCAACCACCGCGGCAGGGATTATCAGCACACCTGAATCATAGGCTGATGGCGCAGGTCCGCCAAGAAAGACCTGTGCACTACCACTATCTTGACCATTGTTATCATCCCCAGGAGACCCCACAATCAGGTCGTCATAGCCATCGCCGTTGACATCACCTGCAGCACTGACTGCAGTACCAAATTCATCTCCATTCAGATCGGAAGATAATTCTACATTGCCATTAAAGGTGTACATAAGGTGGCCATCAATGCCACTAAAAACTCGGGCACTGCCTGAGTCATAACCGTTAGGATCATCGTCGGGGGATCCTACGATAATGTCGTCATAACCATCACCGTTGACGTCTCCTGCACCGCTGACCGACTTGCCAAACAAATCTACAGGCTCTTCCCATTCATTCTGATCATCAGGAACGTGATAATCACCGCCCTCTAAAGCATACAATAGACTACCATCGGCTCCACTATAAACTCGGACCATACCAACAATGTCAAAGTTATTGTCTATATAGCCAATGATGCCTACAACCAAATCATCATAACCATCATTATTGACATCACCCGCACCGCTTACTGAGCCACCAAAAAATCAGTTCTCGCTATCTTCGCTATAGTCATTGAAGTCATAGAGTACGCTGCCGTCAATACCACTGAAAACTGTAGCACTTCCACTGTTATCCTGAAGCAGAATATCATTTGGATTGTCATTGTAGGGAGAGCCCACAATCACATCATCATACCCATCTCCGTTGACATCACCAGCCCCGCTGACTGATCTTCCAAAGAATTCACTCTTGGTGACGAACATGGATCCCTCCGAATCTAGAGTCTCACCATGAAAGGTATGGATTACACTGCCATCAAGACCACTATAAACTCGGGCACTGCCTGAAGCGAAACCATTGGTATTCTCTTCAGGAGACCCAACTATAAAATCATCATAACCATCTCCATTGACATCCCCTGCACCGCTGACAGAATAGCCAAATTGATCCCGTTCATTTGCACCATATAAGGAATAGAGTAGACTGCCATCGATACCACTATATACCCGGGCGCTACCTGAATAGAGGCCATTAGTGGATACTGTGGGGGCTCCTGCTATCAGATCATCATAACCATCTCCGTTAACGTCGCCCGCCCCGCTGACAGAGGCGCCAAGACTGTCATCCTGTTCAGTCTCATCCCAAAAGCGATAGAGCAGGCTGCCATCAACACCGCTATAGACCCAAACAGTCCCTTGCGCTAAACCAGCACCTCCTACAATCACGTCATCATAGCCGTCTGCATTAACATCACCTGCACTGCTAACATCTTTACCTGCATAATCATCCCAAATTGGATCCGACTGACTACCGTTGAGGACATAGGCTCGCGTTAGGGAGGTTTATGAATATCCAATGTTAGACACAGACATCCAGCCTGCCAGAAAGATTAGAGTCCTAATTAGATTGAGCGCAGTATTATTCATTTTTGCTCCGAGATTTTTGTTGGTCTAATTACTAATCAGACTAAAACTGAGTGCTTGCTGAGAGCATAGGTTTCGGTATTTTCTGCATAAAAATTGAACCGATGCTATGAACCGGATCGATGCTATTGAACTTACTAAGTCGACTAATTGATATGTATCAACTAATCGATCCACCAGACTCAGCAATAAAAACTTTACTATCCATGTCTAATTTTCGCTATAGCAGAAAATTACTCCAGTCGATTTCAGGAAAACCGATGAGCAACCTTCACCAAATTCTCTTACTCCATTTGAATTTGTAAGCGCGACAGATATTTTGCGATATTTTGGACACCCACAAATTGGAGTCAATAAGAAATAGAGTGAGCTAGATATCCTTGTGGGTATCCCAAATGTTGTGTCAATTAGCTGAGTAAGCGCAAAGTATCCGTTTAGATTCCAACGCCACAAAAAATTGCATGCAGTTACATACAGTTACAAGCAAATCACAGCCAGTAACTCTCTAGCCGCTCCATTGTACGTATACTCAATGTGCAATTCTGAGGCGGCAATCCAAGCACTGCCTCTGTTTTGTCGATATACTAATTCATTCAATTTGGCCTTTATATCCAGCGGCTACCATAATTCGGAGGATATGTATGACTACACTTCATCGACAAATTGCGGCATTGATTACAGCCTCGGTATTTTCAGCTAGTCCTCTTGTTATTGCACAGCAAGCTGGCTATGAAACTCCCCGCACCGAATACGGGGCGCCCGATTTTCAAGGCATCTGGACAAATCGCGCCATTACCCGATTGGAAAGAAGGCCCGGCGTCGAGGGGCTCGTGCTCAGTGAAGAGCGTGCCTATGAACTGGCTCAGGGATCCCTGTGGATGAGCCTGGACAGGGACCAACAGAACAACCCCATAACCGATGCCGAGGTGGGAGAGGCGGCGTTCGGAACACGGGGGCATAATGCATTTTGGATCGACGCTGGATTTGGCATGGGTGTGGTCAAGGGTGAGTATCGTAGCTCCTGGATCACCGACCCCGCCGATGGGCGTATTCCCTACAAAGAAGGTGGCGCTGCACTTCGCAGAGCCTCCCACTTACCCAAAATTGGCAGTTTCGATGGCCCTGAAACCCGGCCCGTAGGCGAGCGCTGCATAGCCCTGGCTAATGCCATCGGCCCGGTAATGATGAACGGTATTTACAACAATAATTACCAATTTGTACAAACCAAAGATCATGTCATGTTCAGGGCGGAGATGGGTCATGAGGTACGCATAATTCCCTTAGCCGACGAACATAATAACGAAGACATGCAGCCATGGTTTGGTGACTCCATAGCCAGGTATGAGGGTGACACGCTGGTTGTTGAGACTATCAAACCCTATCCACTGCAGGGCTCCTACATCTCTCTGACGGGGAAAGTTACCGAGCGATTCACTCGTTGGTCTGACAATGAGATTTTCTATGAATTTAGAGTGGAAGACCCAACTATCTACACCCAACCCTGGGGTGGTGAGTTGTCTTTCTATAAAGAGACGGCCGTGTTTGAATATGCCTGCCACGAGGGCAATTACTCTCTGCCCGGCATTTTAGCCGGTGCCAGAAGGCAGGAATTAGACGAACAATAGTGATATTTTGGACACCCACAAATTGGAGCTAGGAAAATCAATGACTTAGCTAATAGTTCGTGTGGGTATCCAAATTCACAATATCGATGAAGGGATGGCTGGGCTGAAAGCCTACTTTGAGGTTTAGCGGGCATGCTATTAAATCAGCTTACTCATAATAAAAGGAGTTGAAGGTATGGTAGCTAACCAGCAGCATTAACATGGCTGCCAGCGCTACATGGGTGACCAGCCAGCTTGTCGTCAGCCACGACTGATTGAGTCGGTAAATTGGCCGGTGCAGGTATTCCAGTGAAAGCAACACCAGGAAAGCAAGGCTCATCAGCTGCACATAGGCATGCCCAAAATCGCTGGCATGGAAAAACAATAGTAAGGGTGCCAGCACTCCCCAGTTACGATGTGATTGCAACAACCTCACCGGGCGACCCGTAGTGGCCCTGATCCGTGCCACCATCAGCCGCCACTGTGCAATAAACAACAACACCATGGTCAGCCCGGTGAGCTGTTTATACAATTCAATCTCCTGCAAACTGATCAGCCATGACCAGTGCCAGCCTGTAATTGCCAGCCCAGCATAAGCCACGATCAGTACTAAACCCACCAGTGCCCAGCGATCATCAGGACTGTTCTGCCAGATTGCCTGCTGTGCAAATTCACGCTTCATCTGCATTAGCGTGCCTGCTCTTTTGTGGCATCGGCGCCACCAACAGATTCGCTATCCTCCATGGCAGGTGTCGACATGACAGCTGCATCCATTAAGGCTTCAAGACTCGCATGCCCTGTACGCCGGGCCACTTCATCCATGAAGACATCCGCTGATGGCAGGTAATAACCTTCCATAGGCCAGCGAGTACCAATCTGTGGTGGATCATCAAATTCAATTACCTTATCGAGATAAGTCTGGTATGCGGCACGAAAGCCGGCACGCAAGGCGACAAGCATTTCAAGAATCTCGGTACCTGTCAGTCGGGCATTGGGGTACGCCCATGTGGTCGCACCCATCACGTCATCTAGCTGCCAGTCATTTCTGGGGCTGTCTTCATGATCATTATGGCAGGTGATACAGCCTTCGACTAAGGCTGTGTCAGCAAACATGGCGGTATACAAATCCGTATCAGTCATCTGGAAAAACTGGGGATCACCCGTCTCACGAATGCGTTTGAAGTAATCGAGCTGCAAGCCCTCGAAGTCAATAGCGGGGTTAATCGGTGATTCAGAACCAAGAAACAGGCTGAGCCGGACCGGGTCACGCTCCAGATTGCGTGCGGTTTCACGCAGAAACAGCGCTGGCAATGGACCTGCCTGCTCATCAGCCTCAAGCCAGTCTTCATTGAAAATGAGCCCGGCCTCCTGACCTGCACCCACAATTTCCTCGGTCCACAGGCCACGTACCGCATCATTTTCTATTTCAGCCAGTCGCAGCGCTGCCTCTACCGGAATGTTGGCATCTGGCATAGTCTGTTCCGGTAATGGTGGTGGCGCACTGACAAACAAAAACACATTCAGTGCAGCAAGTGCCATAACTACCACCAAAAATGTCTTACCGCTCATTTACCTCAGCTCCTCGTACATCAATTACCGGTTTACCGGCTCTGTAAGTGGCTCGTGGTATTTGTCGTTTCCATAGGGTGACTCTCCACCACGCACGTAGATCAGAATTTCTTCCATAGGAATTAAATCATCAAGTTCCTCCGCAACCTCCATTAAATGATTGCCATGAAAATCATGACAGCCCAGGCAGGTATTCCAGCGCTCGGTGGCAATGAGTTCTTCATGAGAGATATCCACAGGATCATTCTTTAACACGGTATCATCATGACAATGCTGGCAATAATCCAGACTCTCTATAGTAGTACGTTCACCACGATGTTCCAGGTGACAGGATGTGCAGGTCTCGGGATGTATTGCGGCTCTGGCCTCCTGAAAGCGGGGCTCATTAAAACGAAACACCGGGTGCCGGTTATTGGGCCGATCATGGCAAGCCAGACACTGATCATTCCCGGCTGCACTGAGCCCGAAATCTGCGGGACTATCCCTCAGACCTATAAGATAACGGGCATTGGCCTGAATTTGTTGCCGCAGAGTACCGCGCGCCGGTTGATGGCAGTACTCACACAGAAGGTCTTCATGGCCAATATTCATCGGGCCACGCGCATGCACATGCAGGCTCTCCTGATCAGGTGTCAGAAGTATGACCAGCGCAAGACCACCCATTAAAATACCAATGATCAGGCCCAGATTTTGGCGTAAACGCGTGCGTGCAGGCATAACGGGTTTAAGGGTACCGATAGTGTTTTTTTTGTTATCAGGCTGTGAGCCCAAGCTAAATAAGCAATCGGAGTAGAGGAAGAATAGAAGCTATCTCCCCTGGAGTCCAGCTCTTCATATCTTGAAGATATTGGCTTTTTATTTCTGAATCTTTCCCCAAAACGCGCCGAATCTGGCTAGTCCCAATCCTTCCTTCAGCCAAATATTGGTCATATTCAAATGGGGGATGTTCGAGCCGAATCCAGCCCCACCACCACGTCTGCTGGTGATTATCAATGCAAATCTTTGCCGATGTCTAAACCAAAGACAAAACATTCAAGGGCAACGCTGTAGTCAGCGAAGCTTTCAAGACCCAACCCCACATCAGTCGACGATCGTCATTTCTTCCAGAAGGTTGGTGGCACCATCCATGTATTCCATGACCCACAACATGTAGCGAGCGTCCACAGAAATTGCCCGATTCTTCTGCTCATCAAAATCCCAGTCACCGATTATGCTTTCATAGACCCCATCGAACAGCAGTCCTACCAATTGTGCCTTGCTGTTCATGGTGGCGGTTCCTGAATTCCCACCGGTGATGTCCAGCGTGGCGAGGAAATTTACCGGCACCGTGCCCAGTGAAGGCAAGGCGTAGTGGCCATACTGCTTTGCCCGAATCAGATCCAGTTGACGAGAGGGGGCATTAAAGGGATCGACACCCGTATCTTTACCCAGGATTCCCTCCAGGCTGGTGAAGGGTTGATTGACTAAACCGTCCTTGGGTCGATTGCCCTGCACCTGACCGATAGTCACCCGCAGAGAGCTGTTGGCATCGGCGTAGATGGGCCGACCCAGGCTGCGGTTGTAGTCGATTACCGCTTCCATGTACTGTGGGCGCCAGCGCTGAAATTGACCGCTGAGTTCTTTGTCTGCCTGCTCCAGCACCATGCGCTCTTCATGAGAGGCGACGGCATATTGAATCAATGGATCGTCGCTGTTGTGAAAGTCCTCTACCGATTTATCCAGCCAGGCCAGTCTGACGTCGTCATCGTTCAGTGAAGACTGTGCATAGGAATCCTGGATAATCTGGTCGACCTGACCCTGATCGATTTGTGTTCCAATTTGATAGAACGAGTCTAATGCTTGCGAACGGTATTGCTCCGGCAATTCTGCGTAGCGTCCTAACAGGTAACTCAGTATGGCTTTGTCTACTGTTTCATCGTAGCGTCGGCTGATGGCCTGCATGGATTGACGAAAGCGCGTGAGATCGCGCTGCTGATAGCCGGGCTCGCGTTCTGCATCCGGTTTTTGTTTTTCAACCGCGAGGCGATAGAGCCGTTGCGCGGTACTGGGCAGCGTGGCATAGCTCAAATAACTACGCACCAGGTCTCGCTCCCGTGCTGCCTGATCGGTTTCGATCAGGGACTGCAATTGTCTAACGGCTGGAGCATATTGCCGACTGCGGTTGTTGTCACTTTCGATCCAGTCCCTGAGACCCGTCTCGCTCTGCCGCCGCCGATCAATAAAGTCACTGTGCTGATAACTCTCCACCATCGATTGGTAATTTTTGGCGTAATTGTTCAGGCCAGCCAGGGTACTCTGGTAGGCGATCCGAGCCTGACTACCGGGGGCAGAATTATCGTTGATGATGCTTATCAGATCTTCCCGAAACCGGCGCGCCTCGGGATAGAACCAGGTGAACTGATTCTCTACTTCGCCGACAGTTCGGTAGCGATTGGTGCCTCCCGGGTAGCCTACACCCATAACAAAATCACCCTCCTGTACGCCCTTGGCACTCACCTGCAGGAAGCTGTCTGAGCGGTAGGGAACATTGTCTTCACTGAATTCCGCCGGCCTGCCATCGGCATCAACGTAGGCGCGATAGAAGCCAAAGTCTCCAGTGTGACGCGGCCACTGCCAGTTATCTATGTCACCACCGTATTTCCCGATGCTGGTGGCAGGCGCATAGACAAGCCTTATGTCGCGAATCTCCAGGCGCTTGATGAGAAAATATTCCAGGCCCTGATGAAAAGATGACACGCCACAACGATGGTTCCCCGAGACTTCACATTCGGCGATCAAGGCCTTGCGGTTCGCTTCGATCAACTTGTAACGATCGATTCCTGAAGTAGACTCATCTACACCGGCAAGAGTTCTGGCAGTGACATCGGTAACCTGCTCGGTCACATAAACCCGGGTACCCGGCGCTGCCGGAATTTCCTCATCGATCTGTTTAGCCAAAAATCCATCCACCAGCAGATTGTTCTGCGGTGAGCTATTGTATTGGATGGAACCATAGACGCAGTGATGGTTGGTCACCACCAGGCCCTGGGGAGAAACAAACGAAGCGCTGCAACCACCTAAGCTGACAACGGCATTCATTGGGAATTTGTCCAGGCTACTGAGATTCTCCGGGTCGATCTCCAGACCAAGCTGCTGCAACCGCGAGCTCAGTGCCGGTAATTGATGGGGCTGCCACATACCTTCGTCGGCGAACGAACTGGTGGCAGCAATTAAGAGTAGAACGAAGAGTTGACGCATGACAAATTGCCTCGGAGCAACACTGTTAATAAACAGTAATTAGTTTACGATGCCTGATTCCAAGCCTGAACCGAGCTAGCTTGCCACAGTTTCAGGATATGTCCAATTTGTTTCTTGGCAATGGGTGATGAACACTTGCGCCTGGGCTGACACAGGAACTGCGCGGAAACGCTGGGTTCATATTACAAAGACCAACTCTTTCACTACACCTGCGGCGAGCATAGAAAGAACAAAATCTATCTCCCCTGGTATCCCGCTACAGGTAGTCGGTAAACTCCTGCCGGGCATAGTCAGAGAGTGATTTTCCTGCAGCGGCAATATGAGCCAGAAATTGACACCGTGCCTATGATGAAGGTAGCCGGGCAAGTCTACGATTACGCCTGTCACGAAGGCAACTATGGCATGACGAATACCTTAAGGGGGGCGCGCTACGAAGAACGCTTCACGTTGGAAGATGAACAGTGAGGTCTGTTTCCAGTTTTTAGCGCGACTGTAGAAACTTCACAGCCTTGTCTGGAAAATCTGTAAACAGGCCATCCACGTCAGCAGCGAAGTAGTGCTTCTCCAACAAGTCTTCGAAGCTGTCTGCATAACGGGGCACCTGACCCGGGTCAGATCT
>DMJN01000322.1 GCA_003451715.1 Gammaproteobacteria bacterium
GACTTGATGTTTGAGTCCGTCTTGCTACTGCTGAAGCGTAATCTCGTCTACCTGTTACTTATTCCTTTTTGGCTACTGAAGGGCCGCGCCTTTCTGAAACATCAACTTGCGCAGCGCATCGAGCTGCCAGTGGAGAGGCTGCCTCTGAATGAAGAATTTCTTGCCTATCTGGTAGCACAGAAGAATGCCGGACGATCCATAACCCTGATCTCGGGCTCGAATCAGGCGTCTGTGACCAGGCTGGGAAATCATCTTAAGCTCTTCGATGCTGTGATCGGCAGCGATACCCAGACGAATCTCAAGGCGGCCGCGAAATTGCAGCGCATTCAAGAACTGAACAGCGACGGTTTTGGCTATGCCGGCAATTCCAGCGCCGATTTTCCCGTCTGGGCTGCTGCGCAACAGGTCATCATGGTCAACTGCAACGACGCCCTGGTGAAGCGACTCGGCAATGACAGTATCCTGCGCTTCGATACGGCAGCATCCAGCTTGCAGAAACTCTGGCAAGCCATGCGCCCTCATCAATGGCTCAAGAATCTCCTGGTGTTTGTGCCTCTGGTATTGTCCCACCAGGCAAACCAGATAGAGCTGCTGATGCTGGCCAGCATCGGATTCATCAGCTTCAGCCTCTGTGCCTCCAGTGTCTATCTGCTCAATGACATGCTGGACCTGAACAGCGATCGGCAGCACCACAGCAAGAATCAACGCCCCTTCGCCTCAGGCGAACTGCCACTGGCGGCGGGATTCCTGGCTGTTCCCGGACTACTGTTGGTCGCATTCGCGGTGGCTCTGTTGTTACCGGCTGCGTTTCTGGTAATGCTATTTGCTTACTGGCTTCTTACTTCTTTATATAGCTTATATCTGAAACGGCTGTTTCTGGTGGACGTTTTCACCCTGGCGGTGCTCTATACAATGCGGATCGCGGCGGGAGCAGCTGCTATCTCGGTTATCACTACCAACTTTCTCATCGTCTTTTCTCTATTCCTGTTTCTGGGATTGGCGATGGTGAAACGCGTGACGGAACTGGTGAATCTGGCAGAATCGGAGCAATCGGTTGTTGATGGGCGTGCCTACGGCCCCGAGCACACGACATTGTTGTCACTGCTGGGCGGCGGCTCGAGTGGCATCGCCGTACTGGTATTCGCATTCTATATTAATGCCGAAGACACCACCCGATTATACGGCTCGCCAATAGTGCTCTGGCTTATCTGCCCACTGCTGCTATGCCTGCTGGTGCGTATCTGGCGAGAAGCCCGAACTGGCAGACTGGACGAGGACCCGGTGTTGTTTGCAATTACCGATCATGTCAGTCAGTTCATCACATTACTATGTGGAGTTCTGATCTGGTTGGCGGCATAAAATCAAAGGGGTCAGAGACACTTGATTTAGAGAGCCATGCTGAGAATGCCATAGTGAAAATGCAGATGTTTCTCCATAAAGCTGCTGATAAAAAAGTAGCTGTGGTCGTAGCCTTCCCGTTGATTATAGCTGAGTGGATAACCAACTCGATTACAGGCCTCTACTAATAGCGATGGTTTTAACTGCTCCTCGAGAAATTCATCCGCTGTACCCTGATCTACCAGTATGGGGATAGGATGGGTGGCTCGCTTCACCAGTTCGACCGAATCATATTGTTTCCATTCCTCAACATCGTCACCCAGATAATTTTTAAAGGCTTTTATTCCCTAGGGACACACACTTGGGGAGCAGATTGGTGCGAAGGCGGACACCGATTTGAATTTATCAGGATTTTTCAACGCAATGGAGATTGCACCATGACCACCCATCGAGTGGCCAAATATTCCCTGCTTGTTTTCATCCACAGGGAAGCGTTTATTGATGAGTTCCGGCAGTTCCTGAGTGATGTAATCATACATATGATAGTTGTTATTCCATGGCTCCTGAGAGGCATTCAGGTAGAAGCCGGCACCCAGCCCGAAATCATATGCCCCTCTGAATCATCCGGCACCTTTTCTCCTCGAGGGCTGGTGTCTGGGGCGACAAGTATCAATCCCAGTTCCGAGGCGATGCGCTGCGCGCCAGCTTTCTGAACGAAGTTCTCATCGGTACAGGTGAGACCCGATAGCCAGTACACTACCGGCAATTTAATTTCAGCTCCGGTTGCCAGCGCTTCGGGAAGGAATCCTGAAAAATTCATTTCACACAGCAGTGTTGTGGAAAAATGTGTACAACGCAGTTGATTGCCCCATGGCATTTAACGTTCGATAACTCTTTCATATTAAGTCCTGCCTCCTATTTACCCCAGTGGGAGTTCAATGCGTTGCCCGGATCGTGCACTCAGATGCACAGCCTCGGTAAATTCCATATATTGCACACCGGTTTCAAAGGTCGCCATGCTGACCTGTTCAATGCCACGAATCGCATTGATGAATTCTTCTTCCACACGGTAACTGACTTGCTGCGCAGCTGGATTCACAATTGGTGTCAACTCCCTATCCCCTCGCCTGCCAGCGAAGACATTGAGTGCACTGTCGACATGGATGGTGCCCTCACTGCCATGAATCCAGGTCTGGTTACCATTGGATAATCCGGTTGTTTCACTGAATCGCATGTGCACCTGGGCACCATTGGCCAGCTCATACAACACGTCGATATGGTCGGGGATGGTAACGGCGACGGCATCCCCATTCTGATCGAGCCGCCTCGGAACATGGATGCTGGTCATCGCCATGACCCGATCTCCAGCTCCGAACCAGCGCAGCATGGATTCGTAGGTCGAGCCTAGATTGAGCACGTTCAGGCCGCTGAATTCTTCATTATGACGCCAGTCCAGTTCACCCGGGTTGTCCGCGAATGTACGGCGCAGTCTTTGCACTTCTACCGACAGCACTTCACCCACAGTGTTCTCATTCAACAAACGCTGCAACACATTGTCGATGACATAACTTGTGGATGTGGGAACCAGTTGGGATACCAACTCAGGATGTTGTCTTGCAGCCGCTAACATGTCCCGTGCCTCGGCCGCATTGTTTGCCATTCGCGCCTGACAGAGTACGTGTTTGCCGCTGCTTAATGTGGCCAGGGTCAGTTCGCGATGCATATAGGGCCAGGTGCCGATCAATACAGCATCGATGTCGCCATCGGCCAATAATTCCTGCCAACTTCCGTAAGCCCGCGGTATAGAAAACTCATCGGCAACCCGTTGACTGGAGGCCAGGCTGCGGTTGGCCACGGCAACGACCTCACACTCTTCTATACGGTTGAAACCTGGAATCTGTACGGCACGCACATTGGCACCCGCACCGATTATGCCCACTCGAATTCGATTGGCAGTTGCGGCTGCATTAGAGCTGTTCTGTGCCAACACCGTTCCTGGCGCGATTGCAGCGATCACCGGTACGGCAGCGCTGGCCAGAAATTCCCTGCGCCGGATTTTGCTGTGTTGCTTTTGTTTTTTGTCAGTACTCATGGGATCGCCTTCCCCTCGCTCTTGTATTAGTCCGCGGCTGCAAGGCAGCCTGGGTAGCCTACTTCCTGATCATGAAACTGTCTGCAAGTGGATCCCACTTACTGGGTCTGCCGATGCGAGTGAGCACCATGTTCTTTTGGACTCTCGGCACCAGCAACTCACTAAACTCCTCGACGTCGTGAAAGTCCGGATCCAACCATTTGTTGATTAACGCAGAGTCTTCGAAGTCAAGCATCAGCGGCATGGACTTGGGGTGAATCTCATTCCACTGCGGCACCAGCGGTGGCAGTGTAATATTCGATGCGGAGTAAACCAATTCACCGGTCTCTCGATTGAGATGTTCCTTGTATAAACCGCCAAACGCAATGGCGGAATCTTCCAGCTCGATCTTATGGTAAGTCTTCTTGTCGCCCAATCCTTCGACGAAGGCACTGGCTGGAATAATACAACGGGACTCTCGATAGGGATGATAGGCAATCGATCTCTTCTGCGACAGCTTGTCCGATCTGGAGTTGAAACTGGCGTATTTATAATTTGGTTTGAGAGTCTCATGATCCAGTAAAAGCCACCAGATCGCGTCGGAGACTATACACTCTCCCTTCGTATTGTGAACGATGGCGATACTGCCACCGGGAGCGATATCCCTGCTGCCATGGTGAAGAAACAGGCTGATACCCAGTGTCTCGCAGAGCCATTGAATCTCCGGACTATCGATCAGGTTAAAGCGGCCGCACACGGTTTTTACTCCCGGGGGTCTTCAATGATAAAGTCATTGCACTTTACGACACTCTTAATGGCTCTTGGATCGAATAACAATACAGGTGATCTCATGTTAAGGCTCCGCAATTCGGTTGTCTCCGGTGTTCTATTATCATTCTCTCTTCTTTTGACGACACTCATTTCGACTCAGGCGCTTGCGCAGCGAATCGATCAAGCTCAGGCTGAGGCATGCCAGGCATTGGAGCAGGTACGCAATCTTACCATTACCTCCGCCGCTATCAGGGACAACAGCCAAGCGAACAATCCGTACTGCTACGTGCGGGGCATCATCTCCCCAGCCATACATTTCCATGCCCAGCTGCCACTGCCGGCAAACTGGAACGGTCGCTTCCTGCAATGGGGTGATGGTGGCAAGGATGGTGATCTGGATTTTGCCGATCACCGGGTCGCCGAAGGTTATGCCGTCACTAACAGCAACATGGGTCATGACAATGGCGTCGAACCGGGTGCCTCATTCGGCTTCAACAACCGCCAGGCGGAGATCGATTTTGGCTACCGCGCCGTGCATCTGACGGTGATGGCAGGCAAGACACTGGTGGATCAGTACTACGACAGGTCAGCGGATTATTCCTATTTCGAAGGCTGCTCACAGGGCGGGCGGCAAGGCCTGATGGAGGCTCAGCGTTTTCCCGGCGACTTCGATGGCATTGTTGCCGGCGCTCCAGCCTTCGCCTACCAGGCGCTGAATGCGGCGGGTACCTGGAATCTACAGCGCATCTTTCGCGACAACCTGGCGGGTAACCTGGCCGTCGATAGCACTGGCGATGGTAACGCCGACAGTCTCAAGCTACTGGATGTATTGCACGAGGCGGTGCTCGGCAAATGCGATGTCAACGATGGCATTGTGGATGGCATAATCGACGATCCACTGAGCTGCGATTTCGATCCGACCCGCGATTTAAGCGACCTGATGTGCCCCGCAGGATCCAGCTCGGACACTTGCTTCACCGCGCCGCAGCTGCAGACAGTATTAGATTTCTACAATGGACCACGGGACGACAACGGCAACCAGGTCTATCCGGGCAAGGCATTGGGTTCGGAAACACAGTGGGCTCGTTACTATGTACCCTTCACCGGCAATAACATGGGGCCGTCGAAACTGGTAGGCGTGGCCGGCGATCACATGAACTACCTGTTCTATGAGGAAGACCCCGGCGTCACTATTCCCAATGTACGGGACTATCAATACCAGGCCAGGACCGACGGTCCGTTTCCTGAATTTCACTGGATGGACTTTGACATCAACGATTTCTACTCCGGTAAGGGCGATCTGATGATGTCGATTACCGACGCCACCGATCCCGATCTCAGTCAGTTCCTGAACGCACGGAACGGCAAACTGATCGTGTATCACGGCTGGATCGACACGCTGATCGTGGCAGAAGACACCGTGGATTATTTCAACGACATGGTGAATACCACCTTTGCCGGCAGCCTGTCTGCGGCAAGCGACAATGCCCGACTGTTTCTGGCGCCCGGCATGGGACACTGTGCCGGCGGTCCGGGGCCCAATAGTTGGGACAAGCTGTCGCCGCTGGTGGACTGGGTAGAGAACGGTGTGGCACCGGATTCGGTAACCGCCGTGCATAGGACCAACGGCGAGATCGACAACGAACGTCTCGTTTGTTCCTTCCCTCAGCAAGCGGTGTACTCCGGCCCTGCCGGGGGGCAGAATGACGCCGCTAACTGGATTGCCGAAAATTTCAGTTGCCGCTGACACAGTCGGGAAGCGCCCATGAATGCTCCGGTTGTCACCGACAACAAGCCCATCAAGGTCGCCCTTGAAAAAGACCGGGATTATCTTTTCTGCGCCTGTGGATTATCGAAGCAACAGCCATTCTGCGACGGCAGCCATAAAGCCACAGATTTGCTGCCGAAGAATTTTGTTGCCGAGGAAGACGGTGATGGCTTTCTCTGTATGTGCAAGCATTCCAGCAACACTCCCTTCTGTGATGGCAGCCATAAGCAGTTCGCGGTCGACGCGGTAGGCAAGGAAGGGCCGGGAATTACTGCTAGCCAGGATACCGCACCGCTTGCTACCCCTACTCCTGAAGAACCCGATGTCGCCTTCATCCATGAACTGGCCCGCGATGGCTTGAGCAAGATGGGCCATCACGGCCCGATGACCGCGATGGGCGTGCCGCGCAACAGGCTGCCACTATGGGATGATATCCAGCTCATGACCGCCCAGCTGGCAAGCAAACCCCTGATGGAAGACCAGCTTGTCGGCACCGGATTGGTCATTGGTCCGGAGACCGACAGGCCATTACATCTCGACATTCCCCTGTTCGTCTCCGACATGAGTTTCGGGGCACTGTCCGAAGAAGCCAAGATTGCCCTGGCACGTGGCGCAGATATGGCGGGGACTGGCATCTGTTCTGGCGAAGGCGGCATGCTCCCGGAGGAACAGGCGGAGAATGGGCGCTATTTCTATGAACTAGCCAGCGCCAAATTTGGATACAGCGAAGAACTGTTGTCCAAAGTGCAGGCCTTTCACTTCAAGGGAGGCCAAGGTGCCAAGACCGGCACTGGCGGTCACCTGCCGGGAGCCAAGAACAAGGCCAAAATCGCCGAAGTGCGTGGCATTCCTGAAGGACAGCCGGCAGTCTCACCGCCCACGTTTGAAGACCTCAACAGTGTCGCAGACTTCGCTCGCTTCGCCGACCGGGTACGAGAGCTGACCGGTGGCATACCCATTGGCTTCAAGCTCAGCGCCAACCATATAGAGAAAGACATGCAGTTCGCGCTGGATGCGGGGGCGGATTACATCATCCTCGATGGTCGTGGTGGCGGAACCGGTGCGGCACCCCTGATTTTCCGTGATCACATAAGTGTGCCTACTATTCCGGCCCTGGCGCGGGCACGCCGCTTCCTGGATGAACAGGGTGCCAGCGGCCGCGTCACTCTGATCATTACCGGCGGGCTGCGGCTACCGATAGATTTTGTCAAAGCCCTGGCATTGGGTGCTGACGGTGTTGCGATCGCCAACAGCGCCCTGCAGGCAATCGGTTGCGTGGCTGCTCGCATCTGTAACAGCAATAACTGCCCGACTGGAATTGCCACACAGAAACCACAACTGCGTGCCCGCTTGAATATCGTTAGTTCGGCACAACAGCTGGCGAATTTCCTTGCTGCCAGCGTGGAGCTGATGCAGGTAATGGCACGTGCCTGCGGCCATCACAACTTGGCGGGATTCAAGCCGGAAGACCTGGCCACATGGAACCGGGACATGGCCCAGCTCAGCGGAGTGCGTTACTCAGGCATTAATCCACCGGCGTAAGCACCCGTGTGAACACTAGGGAAACTTAACGCTGTACCGCCTCTTCCTCAAACACAGCATCCAGCACATGGAATGCACAGAATCCCTCGCAGCCCAGGCTGAAAACATCCCAAAAGCATTTTAATGGCTGAATTTCCAGCCAGTGTCAGTGAATTAGCAGCTCGGCAGCCTTCGCCTACTGTACGTTTGCCGAGCAGTGTTATTTAATAGCCGTCTTT
>DMJN01000046.1 GCA_003451715.1 Gammaproteobacteria bacterium
ATCTCCCTTCAGTGCATTGGTAAGGTTTACGGCTTCTTCACTAATTCTGCTATTGAGTTCCTGCAGGTTCTTGATTTCCTTTGCCAGGGAAAACCTTTCCTTCGATTCCTTGTCATAGGTTTCCTCTACCCGCTTTTCGAACTGCTTGATTTTCTCCTGCAAGGGATTGAGAACCATTTCCAGACTCGCCTTGCTGGTGGTGGTAAATTTTTTGGTCTTGTCATCGAAGATTTCGTTGGCGATGTTTTTAAAGGCAGCGCTGAGTTGATCTCTGGAATCATTAAGCAGGCCCAGTTTTTCCCCAAACTGTTTGCGTTCTAATTCCAGGCTGGTCTTGATGGTAGCGATCTGTTCACGATAATCCTGAATATCACTTTTTAAGGATTCATTATCGGACTCTGCCTTGTGCATTGACTCCAGCAGCCTGTCCATCTCTGCCTGTTTGGCTGCCAGCCGTTCTCTGGCAGTAACCTCTTCCAGCCTGGCCTGTTGCATCTGGCGCAGCAGCAGCGAAATCGCTGCCACTGCCCCAAGCAGTAATATTCCGAGAAAACTGAAAACGAGAGTGTTCATTGTGAGAGTGCCTAGGGTTCCTAGGTCAGATTGTCGTTAATTACCTGCAACAGCTCGACTGTGAGTTGACTATCCTCATCCAATGTTTCGAGTGCTTCAGTAACCACGTTGATGACATCGTTTGTTTCCATCAGCCGCACACTGATATCTTTCGCCGCTGAATTTTCTTCATCATCCCCGGCACCGAATAGGCGCCCGATGAAACTCGGCTCGTCTTCTTCGGCCAGTATTCCGGCAAACCTTACATTGAAGAAACTCGCATCGCGATCGAAGTCTACAATTGAAATATCGGCGCTTTCCAGCGCTGTGCGAATCTGCACCCAGGCCCTGTCATAGGAAATCTTCAGCTCCAGTACGGCATCTCCGCTGGCACTCTCCACGATATTAGCCTTCGACTCTGCCTCGATACTGCCAGCCAGCAGGCTTGCCGAGGATGCCTGATAGACATCGTTTCTGTCTGCCAGATATTGCGATACGGAAGTCATGATCTGACGCTCCAAATCGGGTGAGTCAGAAGCCTCAGGCCAGTTCAGCACGATGGGAATATTTTCGGTACGCAGGTTCTCCATGTGTAGCACGTAAATCTCGGAGTAACCGGAGTGCAGGCCTGGCTCGATGATGACACGATACTTATGGCGTTTTTCCTGGTCATTGTTCGCTTCTACCCAGGCTGTCTCCATGATTCCGTTGCTGGGGTTTTCAAAATCGAGCACGATCTGCAGCGAGGTCCAGTAGTCTCGTATCAGAGGCCAGACCTGGCCCGGTGTGGCATCGATCAGGATCCAGCGACGCTCAGCAAGACTCTGGATGACGACCCCTTCCCGGCGTCGCGTCTCGATAGGCTTGGGCTTGGGAATGTCTTCCAGGGCGTCGCTGCTGGTTAAAAACTGTTCGGGGATGACGTACAGCGGATCGAGCGTGTAGCTGTCCAAATCTTCCGGAATCAACATTTGTGGAAGTACCGGGGCTTCTGCGTAATCACCACCTCGATCGCGAAACATGCCCTCATCACCCATCAGGTAGTTACAGGCACTTAGCACAAAAACAGGACTAACTATCAGTAATCGTTTAAGCATCGAGCTATCCACTTCCAAAACTCTTGTATTCAATCGCAAAATTCAGGCCGCTTCCGGTAATTCAATACCTGCCTGCGCCAGGGCCGCACTTACTTGGAGTTGATACTTCGTATCAAGTTCCACAAGAGGTAGTCTTATTCCCTGTTCAATCAGACCCATTTTCTGCAAGGCCCATTTGACCGGAATGGGGTTCGCTTCCAGAAACAAGTTACGGTGTAGCAATGACAGTTTGGCGTCGGTCGCCTTTGCCGCCGTTTCATTACCGGCAAGTGCCAGAGCGCACATTTCAGCCATTAACGCCGGTGCAACATTCGCAGTTACCGATATGGTACCGGCAGCACCACCCATCATCAGCTGCAGAGTAATCGCATCTTCTCCGCTGTAAACTACCAATCGGTCCCCACATCTGTCGACTAACTCCAGCCCACGGGGCACGTCACCGGTGGCATCTTTAATTGCGACGATATTGTGTAGATCGGCGAGCCGATCCACCGTATTCAATGCCAGATCACATGCCGTTCGACCCGGTACATTATATAGAATCTGCGGTATATCCACGCCTTCGGCCACTGCCTTGAAATGTTGATATAAACCTTCCTGGGAGGGTTTATTGTAATAAGGAGTGACCAGTAGACAGGCATCGGCACCGTGTTTGCGCGCCGACTCGGTAAAATACAAGGCCTCGGCGGTACTGTTCGATCCGGTGCCGGCGATTACCGGGATACGCCGGTCGCTAACCCGCACACAATGGGCCACCAGGTCACAATGCTCCTCAACAGTCAGGGTCGCTGATTCGCCGGTGGTGCCCACTACCACGATCGCAGCAGTGCCACTTTCCACATGCCAGTCAAGCAATCGGTCGAACACCGCCAGGTCCAGAGAACCATCTCTGTGCATGGGCGTAACCAGGGCGACTATACTGCCGCGAATACCGATGGACATAGGATTCCTTGGCTGACAAAAAAGGCAGAATTACTGCCCGATTAAACGGCGAACTCTACCATATTGGACCGCTCCAAACCAAAAATGGCACCGCAGACGACATCGGAATCAGGCGTCCGCCTCCTCCGATACCTTCGTGTAGACTCGGCCGGGCCAGGCATTGATGATGGCCTTGATCAGTGTCGCCAGTGGGATAGCAAAGAATACTCCTGCCAGGCCCCAGATCCCTCCGAACACCAGCACTGCTGCGATAATA
>DMJN01000258.1 GCA_003451715.1 Gammaproteobacteria bacterium
CATTTGTTTGACGACGGACATGTTACAGATTATACCGGAGACATAAGCTACACTATAGAAGTGGACAACATCCAGGCAGAGTAAGCGCGCATGAAATAGGTCTGTGTGGAATTCATCAGCGAGCCGGTATTGATGGGCGAATTCTGGCAAGTCTATGCTAACGATGTGGACAGCAATGTGTTTGCCCTGCGCCAGTGGGTAGATGCAAATTCGCCCTGGTCGGCGCCTAACCTGGAAATGTAAAATTACTCAGGTTTCAGAGTCACACTCAAACGCGCAGCAAACATCGACTGCATTTACCAAAGGATTTTCAGATGGCTATTCGATTTAAAAAACTAATTTTCTCCTTCATGATTGCCCTGGGCATGCTTGTTGGCAATTCAGTCCTTGCCCAAGATGTCACCGAGCAAGTTGAGCATCGTTACGCCGACAACGATGGTGTACGCATACACTATGCGGTCATGGGTAGTGGTCCCTTGATTGTCATGATCCATGGCTTCCCCGATTACTGGTACACCTGGCGCCATCAAATGCTGGCGTTGGCGGACAACTACACTGTCGCCGCCCTGGACACTCGTGGCTATAATCTTAGCGATCAACCAGAGGGAGTAGACAATTATACCCTGGAGATTCTGGTGGAAGATGTCGCCGCGGTGATTCGCGCCGAGGGTGAAGACAGCGCAAGGATTATTGGTCATAACTGGGGTGGAGGCATCGCCTGGAGCTTTGCGGCCCTGAAACCGGAGATGACGGAGCGGCTGATTATCCTGAACTTGCCTCACCCGAGGGGACTGGTAAGAGAGTTGGCGACCTTCGGTCAACAACACCAGAACTCAGCCTACGCGCGAAACTTTCAGCAGAACAATTCCCATGAAAACCTCAACGCTCAGGGATTGGCGGCTGCCCTATCTGGCGGTGACTCGGACCTGCAGGCACGTTATGCCGAAGCCTTCGGCCGTTCCAGCTTCGACTCCATGATGAATTATTACCGCGCCAACTATCCTCGTGATCCCTATACCTCGGGCGCATTTCTGGAATTGCCCGAGGTTCAGGCACCAGTCCTCCAGTTCCACGGCTTGGACGATACAGCCCTGTTGCCCGGTGCACTCAACAACACCTGGGACTTCCTGGCTTCCGATTGGACCCTGGTTACCATTCCGGATGTCGGTCACTGGCCACACCATGTCGTGCCAGACAAGGTCAGCAACATGATGAAGGCCTGGCTGGAGTTAGATTAAGAAGCAAAAAAAGTGGGCAGAGCGACACCCTAAGTCTCTCTGACCCACTATCCGCAACAGAGGATTGGATTACGAATTGCCGCACTGAAATAATCCTATCCCGAATCCCCTTCCTCATTTATATTCAAACATCTGCCCGAACAGACCCGTCCCAACATAGGAGCTCCAAATGTTCAGATCTACACTGGTAATCCTTCTTCTACTATTACTATCCGCGTGTGAACGCTCGGAAACGCCTCCGCCTGTGGTTCCCGACCAGTTCGGTGAATCCTCTATACCAGATACAAGCATTGCTGCGAGCGAGCCTTTCGACGTAGAAATCCAACAAGGCACCAATATGTCCACCGCCGTATCGCCCGACGGCACTCAGATCGTCTTCAGCATTCAAGGCACCCTATTTACTATGAACGTGGAAGGAGGCGAGGCGAGGGCAATTACTGATTACTATTTCGATGCGCGGGAGCCGAGTTGGTCTAGCGATGGCAGATCGATTGTGTTTCATGGCTATCGGAATGGTAACTGGGATATCTGGCGAATAGATTCCGACGGAAGTAATCCCCAAGCAATGACGGACGATGCGTTTGATGACAGGGAACCGGCCTACTCACCGTTAAATGATGAAATCCTATTCTCTTCTGATCGTAGTGGTAACTACGATCTGTGGTTATTGGAAAATGGCACAGCTCGCCAGCTCACTGATGAGCTTGAGAACGCCCATTCACCAAGCTGGTCTCCCGATGGCGCTAGCATCGCTTACGCCGTGGATGTGGAAAATGGCGCCTCTGAAATTCGCACCCTCGAATTGGCGGGTGGAGAAACGGTGTCTGAACTTGTGGAAGCGGGTGCGATCTCCGGCTTGGCATGGCGTCCCGATGGCTCGGCCCTCAGTTATCAGCTTCGCCGTAACAGCCCGGAGACCGGTACTCATGCCGAGTTGAAACTGCTAGAACTCGATACTGATATGAATGAAGTTCTCTCTGCAGGCAACGCCGATGTATTCCCATTTCGCGCGTCCTGGACGGCGGCGAATACTCTGGTGTACACGGCCAGCGGTGAGATCCGGCAGCTGATAATCGATGAATCGGAAACGGTGATTCCGTTTACTGCCAGCTTTCAATTGGATCGCGAACCGTACCAACGGCGGCTGCGAAATTACGACAGCAACGAACAGCAGGTGCTGGGTATCTCGACACCGGCAATTTCCAACGATGGCAATTTGGTCGTGTTCTCCGCGTTAGCAGATCTGTGGCTGATGAATGTGAGCAGCGGCGAATTAGCGCAAATTACCGACGATGCCTTTTCGGAACGGTATCCGGTGTTTTCGGCCGACGCTAAGCAGATTGCTTATCTCACCGATAGTGGTGGCGAATACGTGGTGTGGATTTATGACATCGCGACAGAGCAGGCGGAAAAATTGCAAGGTGATATTTCGCTTTCCTATATGAAGTTCTCGCCTGACGGGGAGCGACTCGCTGGATTTATGTTGGGTGGCGGCGCCGGCTTGAGTGGTCGTATCACTGTAGTTGATATCGCAAGCGGCGAGCTGCAATCGCTCTATCAACCCATTTCGCCGCAACCCATATCCTGGAGTGCCGATGGTCAACAGATCGCGACCACTGCGCTGGCTCGCTATTCGACACGTTACCGGGAAGGAGTCTATACCTTGATGGCGATAAACATTGAGTCTGGTGAAATATTTAACACCACTCCAACACCTCATCAGAACATGACTTCGCTGGTGCTTGATGCTAGTGGTGAGACGTTTAGCTACGTTCAAGGAGCACAGCTCTGGCGTGCCAATGTCGATGGTTCGGAGGAACCAGTCAGGCTGACCACGCGACTTACGGATGAGCCATCGTTCAGCAGCAATGGTGAATACGCAGTATTCCTGAGTGGTGATCAGTTGGTTCGCCTGTCTAATGCGACGGGGGAACAACTTGAACTAACACCCGATCTCACTTACACACGATCGAATCCTGCAGAGCAGTGGGTGCTGCGGGTGGGCCGATTGTTCGATGGTGTGAACGACTCCTATCAGGAAGATATGGACATAGTGATTGCCGGCAACCGCATTCATGCGATCGAACCGCAACGGGATCGTGATATGGAAATTGTGGATATGTCGAACAGCACGATCATACCTGGCTTGTTCGAGATGCATGGCCACATGGGTGAGTTAAGTGAATCCCAGGGTCGTCTCTGGTTATCTTTCGGCATTACTTCCGTGCGTGATCCCGGGTCGAATCCTTACAATGCCAAGCAACGGCAGGAGTCCTGGGATAGTGGCAATCAAATTGGACCACGAACCCATATTACCGGTTATCTTGCCGACGGTAATCGCGTGTACTACTCCATCGCTGAAGGACTGGTGTCGCTTGACCATGTGGACCGGGCACTGGAACGCACACGGCTATTAGGGCTCGACCTGATCAAGACTTATGTGCGCCTGCCCGATGACTGGCAGAAAGTTGTGGTGGATGCCGCCCACGAGATGGGTATTCCAACCTCCAGTCATGAAATTTTTCCAGCGGTAAGTCACGGCATGGATCATGTAGAACACTTTGGTGGTACCAGTCGGCGTGGCTATCAACCCAAAGTATCGGGAACCGGATTCATCTACGATGATGTGATCGATTTACTGGCCCAATCTCAGATGGGTATCACGCCGACTCTGGTACTGGGCGGTTTTGCCACAATCGCCAGTCAGGATGATGATCTATTCCTTACACCTCAGTTCAACAGCTTTTACGGTCCCGACTTTCCCCGTCCCGACAGACCCACCGCAGCCTCGAGAGTAAGCGCGAACGGTCAGGCGCTCCGAGAAATGATGGATGCCGGTGTGTTGGTCGTTACGGGAACTGATGCACCCTTAATACCCCCAGGCATAGGACTGCATGCCGAACTTCGCTTGTACGTACTGGCGGGATTATCGCCCTTCGAGACACTGCGCGCCGCAACGTTTTCTTCAGCGACGGCGGCGGGCGTGATTCAGGACACGGGTACGCTTGAAGTTGGCAAGCTTGCGGACATTGTCGTTATCGATGGTGATCCACTTAACGATATTAATGACGCTGACAATATAGTAATGACGGTGAAGAACGGCCGGGCATTTCCGTTGCAGTCATTGCTGAACTGAACAAGAGCGGAAAAGAATTAGTAAATGGCTCAAAGGAATCGTGCCTTAATGGAATGAAAAAATGGGATCAGAGCACCTTGATCCCATTAGTTCCAAATTGGCCAGGTGTGCAAACTAATTCAATTGACGATCGGCGCAAGCATGACGAACCCCATCATCATCTCGTCGCTCGACTTCTGTCCGAATCTAACATTCTCTGAAGGATCAAAACCTCTTTCTCGAGAGTATTCCTCTGAGTTATCGTACCAAGCGGTGAACTTGAGCCGTGAACCCTCGGGTAAGGGCTTCATGTCTTTGTAATAATAAACAGTCTGCCACGCGAAATCGTAGCCTGGAATCTCGATCAATACTTCTGCAGTCCCATCAGGATAAAGTGCCTCGAACATCGCAGCCTTACCCCGCAGGTGCATGTGCGGCATCAGCAGTACGATTTCGGACTCTTCTTGAATCGGGCTCGATATTTGTTCCATCATGTACGAGGGTTCACCGGGAGGAATGTCGATGTCGAAGCGCATCATCGTCGAGCCACCCACCGCGCTTTTCGGCGGCTCTCTGGTAAAGTAAAAGCCAATCTGTGATTTATCGTCAACAGCACCCGTCCCCGCGCCGGGTTGTTTGTGATAGTGAATGTCGAATGTTACGCGTGTGCCCCTTAACAGCGGCACACCGTAGCCGATGGGATACATATTCGCTTCGCTACCCGAGGCCATGCCACCGAGGTATAAACCTGCCCCGACTGGCGATAGCGTGTCGGACTCGCCCTGTGTGGGCGAAGGCGGTAACTCGCCGTTCGCATCTGGTGGGAGTATATGAGCATTGAAGTGGTGAACGGAATTCACTCCAGGTTTGGTTTGAAATCCCTGAATGTAAACATCCTCAGGAAGCATTGCATCGGTCAGGTCGACCGAAAACGCTGTATAGATATCGTTAACATCGTCGCCAACATTAAATGCCACCGGAATATTGACAATAAGATCAGGTATACCCTCGAGCCAACCGCCTTCGGTCGCTGCAAATTCACGTGGGGCTGGCGCGTCATCGGGATTTCCGCGTTGTGCGCCTTGATTCGCCCAACCGACGATTGCTGCGATCTCAGTCTCATCCAGCGTCCGCTCGTTCGAGAAAATACCATTGAAGTCGGGATGTGCATCCCAGGGAGGCATCTCACGGCTCAAGACCTTCTGCGCCATGAGCATGGCCCATGGTCGAGTCTCCTCGTAAGAGACTAAGGACATCGGCGCGATCATCCCGCCAAAATTCTTGCCGTCGGGTCGATGACAATCCTGGCAATTTTCTTGGAGTATCGGCTGCACATCTTTGGTGAATGTGTAGCGTGTGATGGACGCGTCGCCGGCGTAGCTCGGAGCGAAGAGCAAAATGCATAGCGCCATAGCAATGCTGGAAAGTCGATTCACGATGGGTTTATGCTCCCAATCATATTTCCGAGGGTCTGAAAAATCGGTCCAATCCCTGAAGTCTGTTCAGCGCCTTATTATTGCCTGATAGGAGCGTGACCTGCAACTCGCCTTAGATCTTATTGGACCTAGAAAGCTACCGTCATATACATGTGTAAGCGATCGTAATCAATTTCCTGCCCCTGACTGGCTTCACCGTATTCATTCAACCAGTAAGTCAGCCCGATTTCTGTCCTATTCCCAATGCCATAGGCGGCATTCAGAATATGCCCTTTACCGTCGGCGCCTCCGTCGGAAAAGTCCGAATCTGTCAGTGCAGCAAACACTGCATCAGCTTCAAGATCCTGGTAAGCGTAACCGAACTCCCATTCTCCGGGACCACCTACATCACCGATTTTCCCACCTAATACCCAACCGGTATCGTATTTATCTGCATCCTGGTTCTGGACGAGGTCTGCATAGAGTCTCAGTGGTTGATTACCCAGGGTAAAATTGCCCTCTACGAACAGCTCAACTACTTCGAAGTCATACATATAGGCCCCATTAGCATCCAGGGTATTGCGATAGGAGAGATTGTTGTAAAAAGGCTGGCTGCCTTTCAGCGCGGCATCGAAGTAACTGGCACCGAAAGTCAAAGCGCCATTCTCCAGCGCTGTCTCGTGGCCTAATTGTACGCCCCACATCATTTCTTCATCCTGGGTTCCTGCTTTGTCATCACTCTCGATGAAGAATGTACCGGCATTAAAAAATGTATTGCTATTCTCGTATTGCAAACCGAGGCCTTCTGGTCGGTAGTCTCCGTCGAATATCATATTCTGACCACTACCACCCGGTTTGAAAAAGACGTTTCTGTACTTACCCCCGGTGATCATCATGTTGTCGAAGCCATGGTATTCGAAGTAGGCATAATCGAGGCGGATATCCTTAGTGGTTCCGCCACCTCCAAGTGTCTGGTTAGTGGAGATGGGGTTATCTCCACCCCCGGCAAAACCCAGTGCCATGACAAAATCTTCGTTCACGTCAGCAATTATCCCGACTCTGGAGCGAATTCTATTCCTGTTTCTTGCAGAATCCTTCCCGTCATCATCGAGCCGCTCATAGCGAGAGCGCAGGTCCCCCGTAATTCTTACTTTGTTAAACCAGGATGAAGATCCTGAAGATTCCTGAGTTTCCTCAATAGCGATGTTCATTTCCGCGTTATCAGTTTCCAGCTGCTCGAGGCGATCTGATAAGGCTGTGATCTGGGCTCTAAGTTGGGCGATTTCGTTCTGATCAACCTGGGCTAAAGCTTTAGCCGGTAACACGGCAATTTGGACAATCAGTACTGCAGTTGATACAAGCCGACCGATTCTCATTTTTCTTGAACAGGTGTAACTCATGATTTTCTCCATACAAAGTTCACACTTTGCTTATACAGTTCTTTCTGATTAAGAGGAGAGACCAATTGGTCAAATCGGTTCCCTCGCCCACGCAAGATAAGCACATTATCGAAAAGTTTTGTTAAGAAACGATTAAGAAAAGTTTAACCCAAAATAAGTTTTAAAAAATAGGCACATAAACACATGCAAGCAGACGATTGAATAATTATTCCTGGAGGGATCTGACGGTTCCGCCTTTCCAGCTGTATCTCATTGTATTTAGAGTATTAAACAAGATTCCAGGAGTTAGTCAATGAATCAATGCCCAGGAATTTGCTGTCAACTCAAAACAGGAATCTCATCGGAAATAACGCAATTTGAATCTTTATAAAATCTTAATAGTTGGGTGTGACAATGCAGTTTCCATGACCATCAGAAAAAATAATGGGATGAAAGCGAATTCCTCGAATGCATCAACTATGAGGATCTAACAATCCGAATCACGATTTGGATTCAATTTGGAGAATTGCATTTATGAACATCGTTACATCGGCGAAGCAAATTGCCCAAACTTGCACGGTAATGCTTCTTTCTCTAATTCTCACTACATGTTCCGGGGAAGATAGTTCTCTGCAGAATGGTGAAGCCGGCCTTTCTGGAGTGGTAAGCCTGGATGGATCAAGTACTGTATTCCCCATAAGTGAAGCAGTCGCTGAAGAATTTCTCGCTGTAGAGCCTCGCGTGAGAGTTACTGTCGGAGTCTCGGGAACAGGTGGTGGCTTTCAAAAATTTCTCGCAGGAGAAACTGATATAAACGATGCCTCCCGAACCATTCGCGAATCCGAAATCGTCGAGGCAAAAGCCCAGGGAATCGAATACCTCCAAATACCCGTTGCATTTGATGGTCTATCTGTTGTGGCGAATCCAAACAATGATTGGGTTGACTACCTGACGGTGGAAGAATTGAGAAAAATATGGCAACCAGGCAGCACGGTTGACTCCTGGGATGATGTCAGACCGGAATGGCCCAGCGAACCAATCAGGCTCTATGGGCCAGGCACGGATTCTGGAACTTTTGACTATTTTACCGAGGTGATTAACGGTGACTCTGGTGCATCGAGGCCAGATTATACCGCCAGCGAAGACGACAATGTTCTGGTGCGCGGAATCAGCGGTGGCACTAATTCTCTTGGATTCTTCGGTTACGCGTACTACGCAGCTAATCGGGATAGCTTGAAACTTCTGCCCATTGATGGTGGGCAGGGTCAGGTTGTACCTACTCCCGATACCATTAATAACGGTAGCTACAGTCCCTTATCCCGTCCCATTTTCATTTATCTTCGCAAAGCCAGCGCAGCCCGGCCTGAAGTGCGGAGTTTTGTCAATTTTTACCTGGAAAATGCTGGCATGCTGGCTAATGAAGCTGGCTATATCGAGCTTCCCCAGAGCCAATATGCCGAGTCGATATCCAGACTGGCTGCTTTCTAAAAGGTGATTTCAGTTGTTAAACAAATCACGGCGGTATTTACAGATTGACTTTGAGATCGAGACACTGAATCGACGCAAGATTACAGCATGCAAAAAAACGGCAATTTAGCAGAGGCTGCAACAGATGCCCCGAGGGTGGAAAGCCCCATCCGACGTAATAAGATCCGCTGGGGCGAAACAGCAATCAAGCTCTGGCTGGCGATTTGTGCATTCATCTCTATAGTGACCACCGCAGCGATTGTAGTCCTGTTAATTTCCGAATCGCTAAACTTTTTCGAACAGGTTTCACCTGTCGATTTTTTCTTCGGCACCAACTGGGAACCGTTGTTTCAACCCTGTTCCTTCGGTGTGCTGGAACTGGTGTGGGGAACATTAATAGTCACCGTGGGAGCGGCTGTCATGGCTATACCTACGGGTCTTGCCAGCGCCATTTATCTCAGCGAATACGCATCTGACAGGGTACGGTCAATCATAAAGCCGGTACTGGAATTGCTGGCGGGAATTCCTACCGTAGTCTATGGCTATTTTGCCCTGACATTTGTTACACCGGTGTTGCAGGGCGTATTTCCCGACGTGCGGGTATTCAATGCCTTAAGTGCTGTGATCGTAGTGGGGATCATGATTTTACCTATGATTGCCTCCCTCAGTGACAATGCACTGCGTGCGGTACCCATAAGCCTGCGACAGGGAGCCTATGCGCTGGGGGCTACATCCTATGAGGTTACTACGAGAGTCGTCGTACCAGCCGGCTTGTCAGGCGTGATGGCATCATTCCTCCTGGCAATTTCCAGAGCCATAGGGGAAACCATGGCGGTAACACTGGCAGCTGGCGCAACACCCAATATTTCTCTCAGCATGTTTGAAAGTATTCAGACCATGACTGCTTATATCGTGCAAGTCAGTCTCGGGGATACCCCGAATGGCAGTGTTGTGTATCAGACATTGTTTGCCGTTGCTACTTTGCTATTTGCGATTACCCTGGTGATAAATATTGTTTCCCAGATTATTCTGAATCGTTTCAGAGAGGTTTATGAATAGTGCCTTTCTCTACCGAAAAGGAAAGCCTGAATCTGATTCGGCGGCATAAAAAAGCAAAATTGTTTGCAAGATTTTGTGCACTGGTTACCTGGTCAGGTGTGTTATTGCTTGCGGTACTGCTTTACCAGGTATCCGTCGATGGCTTTCGCTGGCTGGACTGGCAATTTATCGAGAGCTTTCCTTCCCGTTTCCCGGACCGGGCCGGTGTCAAATCCGCACTCGTTGGAACAATCTGGCTGATTATCATGGTAGCCCTGATATCAATTCCTGTTGGTGTATCAACGGCATTGTATCTGGAAGAATTTGTCGGCAAGGGAAAGATCGCAAAGATAATTGAGGTCAATATCGCTAATTTGGCCGGAGTCCCTTCAATTGTTTACGGAATCCTGGGCCTGGCGGTCTTTGTCCGTTTCATGGATCTGGAAAGAAGCCTCATCTCCGGTGCTCTGACCATGAGTCTCTTGATTTTGCCGGTGATAATTATCGCCAGTCGAGAGGCGATAAAGACAGTGCCGATGAGTATTCGAGACGCTGCTCTGTCTCTCGGCGCCACTCGCTGGCAAACCACCTGGTCTCACGTATTACCTGCTTCATTTCCGGGGATCATGACAGGTGTAATTCTTGCCTTATCCAGGGCAATCGGTGAAACGGCTCCGCTAATTATGATTGGGGCGCTCACCTTTGTCGCCTTCTTGCCCGAGGGACCAATGGACTCCTTTACTGCTCTACCAATACAAATTTACAACTGGGTGTCGCGCCCGCAGGAAGAATTTCACGAACTTGCCGCCGCAGGAATTATCATTTTGTTACTTGTTTTGTTGATCATGAATTCGGCTGCCATATTCATTCGCAGCAAAACAGAACGGAGGTTGAAGTAATGAACGTGGCACAAGAGATGTTAGAATCCAAAGCTGTCGTGAAAGCAAAGAAGAAGTCCATCATCGAGCTGAAGGACGTCAGCATCTATTATGACGAAGAGCGGGCTGTGAACAATGTTTCTTTCAAGATCAGGCGCAACAAAATCACGGCAATTATTGGTCCTTCCGGCTGTGGGAAAAGCACATTGTTGCGTGCACTAAATCGTATGAATGATTTTGTCGAAGGCGCCAGAGTGGAGGGTGAAGTGCTTTTCTCACGGGACAATCTCTACGGCAAGGATGTGGATCCTGTAGAAGTCAGACGACGAATCGGAATGGTATTTCAGAAGCCAAATCCATTTCCCAAGTCGATCTACAACAATATCAGCTGGGGCCCTGAAATAAACGGCTATCAGGGATCCACGGATGAATTGGTAGAACGACCCCTAAAACAGGCGGCCCTGTGGGAAGAAGTACAGCACCGCTTGCACGAGCCTGCGCTCAATCTGTCTGGCGGGCAACAACAACGCCTCTGTATCGCAAGGGCACTGGCGATGGAACCTGAAGTGCTTTTAATGGATGAGCCCTGTTCGGCACTGGATCCAATATCCACGGCTCACATCGAAGATCTATTGTTTCAATTGAAATCACGTTACACCATTGTGATTGTGACACACAATATGCAACAAGCATCTAGAATCTCGGATTACACGGCGTTCATGGAAATGGGTGATCTGATTGAATTTAATGTGACCAGACGAATTTTTACGCGTCCCGCCATAGCCCGTACTGAAGAATACGTGACTGGTCGTTTTGGTTAAACACGAAATGTCATTTGCATTACAAGTTTAATGAGAGAACATTATGTCCCTACATCTACAGCGTGATTTAGACAAGCTCAAAAAGGAAATCCTCAAACTTGGAAACCTGGTGGAATCCGCCATCAATTCCTCAATCCTGGCACTGAATAATCGAGAGTCCTCATATGCTGAGGAAGTCTATGAATTCGAAGCTGAGATTAATGAAATGGAAGTAAAGATAGAAGAAGACTGTTTGAAAATTTTAGCGTTGCACCAACCAGTAGCTGTAGACCTTCGGTTTATCGTAGTCGTCCTGAAGGTGAATAATGATCTGGAGCGCATGGGAGATCTGGCTAAGAACATTGCACAAAGAGCTCAGGAACTGATGCAGCAGGTTCCTGTTTCCTATCCGGATGAATTCGTCAATGTAATGCCTGCAAAGATACGTACCATGGTCAGCAACTCCCTGGACTCACTGGTAAAAATGGACCTGGAACTAGCCCATGGGGTCATCGACATGGATGACACGGTGGATGGAATAAACAGGGATATGTACAGCCAGGTAAAACAGATGATAAAGAACACGCCGGACGTAACGGATAGAGCGATCGGCTTGTTATCAATTTCTCGGTACATGGAACGTATTGCAGACTTGAGCACTAACATTGCCGAAGATGTAATCTTCATGGTGGGCGGCAAGGTAATTAGGCATTCGGATTGAGCAGTGGGAGTAGGGACAATAACGCGGACAGATTTATTTTTAATAAAACAGCTAATCCAATAATGAATGCTGCATCGAAGGCAGGTTTCTGTTCTTAACTCGAATCGGTCAGCGGTAGTGTCACGGTAAAGCTGGAGCCAACGCCTGGCTGGCTGGATAAGGAGACCGAACCGCCATGTTGTTCGGCAATATTTTTGACTATGGACAGGCCCAGGCCAGTGCCTCCCAGCTCCCGGGAACGGGCTCTGTCGACGCGATAGAAACGCTCGAAGATACGTTGCTGATGGAGAGGGCTGATGCCTATGCCGGAGTCTTTTACCACCAGAATGGCATTGTCGTTCGTGGTAGTCAGGCTCAGGGATACCGAGCCTCCGGCGTCCGAGTATTTGATAGCATTGTCTGTCAAATTATCAACCAGTTGACTGATGGCCTGAAAGTCGCCGTGAATAGTGACTTGCTTGTCCGGTGATGAAATCTCCAGTTGTAGTTCTTTCTCCTCACAGATCGGTTTCATCGCCGTTTCCGAACTATTGATAATGGTTCGGAAATCGAAGTTCTGGAAATTCTGCTCTGCCTGATCAGACTCGAGACGGGAGATCGTCATCAGGTCGGTGACCAATGCTGACAACCTCAAGCTCTGGACGTGGGCTTTGTCGATAAATTCCCGCTGCATTACGCCATCCATATCTGGATCTTCGAGTATGGTTTCCGTGAGGCCACGAATTGCCGTTATGGGAGTCTTCAGTTCATGGGAGGCATTGGCCACAAAATCACGACGAATGCGCTCTAAATGGTCAAGTTCTGAGATGTCATGAAGAACTATCAAGGCCCCGAGGGGTTCACGGTCATCGTTTTGCAAGGCGACGGCGTAGATATCGACAATGGTGTCACCGTCGGTGGAAGATCGCCGCATCTGAGTCTTTACCACTTCGTTGGATTCTATGGCCTGCTCCAGTGCGCTAATTATTTCAGCGTCTCGAACATGCTGCCAAATCGGCTGATCGATACACTCGCTGATAGAAATGTCCAACAGCCCAGCCGCTACCGCGTTGATATGAACGATGTTCTGCTTCTCATCGACGTCAATTACGCCTTCCACCATGCCTGCGAATAACATGGTCAGGCGCGTGTGATCCGTCGTAATTTCGGCCATGCGCTGGGATGAACTTCTGGCCATACGATTGAAGGCCTGGGCGAGATCACCTATTTCGTCTCTTTGCTGCAGATTGATGCGGCGGTCGTAATCTCCCTGGGAGATCGCCTCTGCGGCTTCGGTTAATTTCACCACGGGATCGGCAAAGCGCTTGGCGAAGTAGAAACCGATAAGCAGCGCAAAGACGGCAACCAACATGGCACTTAACAGGATTGTGGAGCGCAATTCAGCGAGCCGATTATCGATGGTGCTAAGCGGTAAAGAGACACGCACGAAGCCTATCTCCTGGCCATTATTCTCCACTGTCCTGGCCAGGTACATCATTTGCTGTTGCAGCGTCTGGCTGAAGCGTGAAGTTAAACCGATACCGCTGACCAGAGCTTCCAGCACTTCCGGGCGCTGACTATGGTCGTCCATGGACTGCGGTAACTCCTGTGAATCGGCAATGACGCGGCCATCGCTGGTAATAACCGTCAGCCGACTCTCGGTGCTGCTGCCCAGGGCTACTATGGTAGCTTGTAGTGGGCTGTCAATTTCTATGGGCTGCAGCAGGGTCGGCCGGGCAAGCTCGGCTAACAGTTCTGCGCGGGCCGCTAGTGAACGCTCAATTTCTTCCAGACTATTCTGAGTAAGTTGGCGGCTAAGGAGTATGCCGACTGTTGTGGTTGAGACGAGGATGATTACTACGTAGCCAGTGTAGAGTCGCCAGAGTAGATGAGAACGAAACATGGGTGGGCTCTAATCCATTTCTCGAAAACGATAACCGATCCCACGAATAGTTTCGATAAAGTATTGATCGGGATCGATCTTTTTGCGAATGGCGCGGACATGCACGTCGATGTTGCGATCTACTACGTCAGCATCATTGCCGAAGGCCTGGTTTAGTAACAGTTCTCTGGAGAACACCCTGCCAGGATGGCTGGCGAGATAGTGCAGCAGGCGAAATTCCGTGGCGGTGAGTTTGACTTCCGTTTTATCCAGCATGACCTTGTGCTTGTTGGCATCGATTTGCAATCGGTCAATTACAATAGCTGTGGTCTGTGGCTGCTGACTGTTCAATCCGCTGCGGCGAATCACCGCTTTCACCCGGGCAATCAGTTCCTTGGGGCTAAATGGCTTGGCGATATAGTCATCTGCACCAACACCCAGGCCCAGCACTACATCGCTTTCCTCGCCTTTGGCAGTGACCATGATGATGGGGACATTTTGAGTGCTCGCGTGTTGTTTGAGTTGCTGACAGATCTGTAGACCGTCCATACCGAGCAGCATTAAATCCAGCAATACCAGGTCGGGTAGCTGTTGTTGGATCAGTTCCAATCCGCGGCTACCATCCATTGCGCTCTTTACCTTGAAGCCTTCTCTTTTAAGGTTGTAGCTGAGGACTTCCAGAATATCCGGCTCATCCTCAACCACCACTATTTTCTTTTTCGACACGATGCGCTTCACTACGACTGAAGAACGCCAAGATTAGCATGACCACGTTAAGAAGGGGTTAAGAATCAAGGAATTCAGGAGCTGGATTAAGACTATTAAATTTTTTCTCTGATCCCATTTTTGCTGGTCCTAAATTAGAAAAATAGATCTACCCCTATTTGCCAGACCTGCAATAGGTTAGTCTCTGCAAATACTGATCACTCGCCTATCTTTTCGAGCTCAGGCGCAGGTGAATTGCGCGATCGAGTTGGGTTGAAGGTAAAAATCAATAGAAATTGAGGAATAGTAAGATGGAGTATGACGAAGTTGTTTTAGGGAGACGAAGCATACGGGGTTATCTACCTGAACCTGTACCACGGGCTCTTGTAGAAGAGGTGATTGAGATCGCGATGCGGGCGCCATCGTCTCTTAATACCCAGCCCTGGAATTTTTATGTGGTTGCGGGGGAAGCCCTCGATAAAATTCGTGCTGGAAATACAGAACGTAATCTGGCAGGCGTTCCTGAATCTAGAGAATTCAGAAGCCAGGGTTCCTACGAAGGAGTGCATCGCGAACGGCAGATCGGCATTGCCAAACAGCTTTTTAAAGTGATGAATATAGAACGACATGATAAGGAAGGGAGGCAAAGCTGGGTTTTGCGAGGATTTCGGCAGTTTGATGCACCTGTGTCAGTGGTAGTGACTTACGATCGTTCTGTTCACGGTGGTGATATTGCACCATTTGATTGCGGCGGTGTAACTAACGCGCTCGTAAATGCCGCCTGGTCTCGAGGTCTTGGCAGCGTCATCAATAGCCAGGGGATTATGCAATCACCTGTTGTAAGAGAGCATGCGAGGATACCCGATGACCAGGTCATCATGATGTGTGTTGCCATGGGATATCCTGATGAGAGCTTCCCCGCAAATACGGTTGTGTCTGAACGAAAATCGGTGGATGACGCAGCAGTTTTTGTCGGGTTTGAAGATTAGAGGAGTCAATGGGGTCAAGGTGATTTGATCTTCGCTTCGACAAGATCTGGCAACAGATACTTTCTAGCATATAAGCCTGGCCAGCGAGCTGGTATCCCCTTTATTCCTTGCCTGGATTTAGTGGACATTAAGCTATCGAGCTCTTATGCTCAGACTTGTCAGGGGGGTTAGAACAAATTATTTCCAGGAGGCACTTCTGATGGCCCTTACTCGTTTTTTCAAACTACTCTCCGTCTTGTCTTTATTCAGCTTGTTCCTCGGGCAAACAGCCCAGGCTCAACGGGATTTTGGTAACGTAGAAGTCACCGCCCACCATGTTTCCGGTAACTATTATTATCTGGAAGGTGCTGGCGGCAATATCGGTATCTCAGTTGGCGAAGATGGCGTGATCATGATCGACGATCAGTTTGCCCCTCTTACCGACAAAATTCTCGCAGCTATCAGGGGTTTGAGTGATGGTGAGATTCGCTTCGTGATTAATACTCACGTTCATCCCGATCACACCGGTGGCAATGAGAATCTAGGCAAGATGGGTCTGGTAATTCTGGCCCGAGACGAGGTCAGGGTTCGTTTGCGTGACAGTCTCCCCGAAGTCGCCTTACCCGTGCTGACATTCAGTGACACGGTAACCATTCACATGAACGGTGAAGAGGTCTATGTATTCAAAGTGCCACCAGCGCATACCGATGGTGACAGCTATATCTATTTCAAAGACTCTGATGTAATTCATGCCGGTGATGTATTCCGCACCACGGCTTTACCTTACATTGATAGGGAAAATGGTGGCACTCTTCAGGGGACCATCGATGGCCTCGGCTTGCTGATTGGAGCCTCTGGTCCGAACACCAAAATCATACCGGGTCATGGCGTGGTTTCAACACGAGAAGATGTCATCGCTTTCAGAGACATGACTATCGAGTTGAGCGACCAGATTGCCGAGATGATTGAACGTGGCATGTCCTACGATCAGATTGCTGCAGCCAACCCAACCAGAGCGTACAATGATCGTTACGGAGATCCAGAGAGATTTCTGCGCGCGGTGTACGCGGAACTTGGAGGCGAAGAGTAATTCTTCCCCAAAGTTTTACATTAAGGTAAGCGAATATGTTGGCAGCACGTGTAGCTAATGCGTTAGTGCTGCCAACTATATCAACCAGATTCAGGACTTCTCTGTTTTCTTTTTCTGATGCTGCGGTAATGTACGCAATGTAGTTTTAGAGGCAAATACCCGAATCCGCGCTATTTCTGAGGTGAACAAACGAGAGTCAGCGGATTAATTCAAAGTCATATATGAAAGGCTGTATTTCAGAGATTTCGAATACGTAGTAAAGGCTCGAAATTGCACCCTTTCTGCGCAATTTCTCAAGCCTGCGTCGACCATCGATCAGGCGATATCTCGTAGATTGCGGATTAGGCATGCCTCGGACTAAAAGGCCGGGGAATTTGGGATCCGCCGATTCAAATCGCGGCCCCACAAAATCGTTGCGCCCGAATGCACCCCCAGGTTGAGCCCATATGTGTCTTAATTTCACTCGCCTGAGCTCTCTGCCAGGTAGTAACACGGGAAGTAAATCCTTGAGAGAAACATAACTATACTCACGGCCGGGAAGAGCCGAATCACCCCACATGCAATGGCCCGGCACGTGACTCAGTGAGCTAACGCGGAGAATGGATTTGGTTTTACTCATCTACAAAATGGGAGCAAGAAATTGGCCAGTAGTCTAGCAATAATTCTAGTAACAGAGAATGTATGGAGCGTGTCAGCCACATCAGTATATAGCTTTACATCAAGCCGCAGTGCATCGATGGGATGGCTAGCGAAAAGCATGTCTTAGCAGATAAGCGTAATGCACCGTGGCAATCAAACCGATAGCGGCAGTTATCAGTGCCAACGGTGTCAGATACTGCATGCTTTCAGTAAGCACGAGTAGAAATACCAGGTATTGAAGTGCGGTGGTTATCTTGCTCGGCATACGTGCCTTTACCGACCGTACACTGCGAATCTTACCCAG